>NZ_DAHVHV010000012.1:0-45211 GCF_027317285.1 Ferrovum sp.
CCGCCTTCCATGACGGCCACGCAGGAATTGGTGGTGCCCAGGTCGATTCCGATGATTTTTCCCATGATGTTGTTAGCCTCTTCTCAAAAATTGGTGGGGAATGCGTTAGTTGTCTCTTAAAGTCGGGGTGATTTTTACGGATTCAAGAGGGGGATCCGGGTTTTCCTTTCGAAACCGTGACCAGGGCCGGACGCAGAACCCGTTCATGCAGGATGAAGCCTTTTTGCATGACGCTGATGACGTTCTGGGCCGGGATCTCATCGTGCTCCAGAGAAGCGATGGCCTGATGGCGGTTGGGGTCGAAACGTTGTCCTTCGGGGTGAATGGCCTGAATGTGAAACTTGTCGAAGACGCTGGTCAATTGACGGGCAGTGAGTTCCACGCCGTTGCGGTAACTGTCGAGAGACGCTTCCTTGACCTGTTGGGCAGCTTCCAGGCTGTCCATGACAGCCAGCAATTCTCCGGCAAAACTTTCCAGGGCAAACTTGCGGGCCTGGGACAGCTCGGTGGCGGTGCGCTTGCGCAGGTTCTCCATATCGGCGCGCAGACGCAGGCACTCGTCCTCCTTGGCGCGCAAGGCCTCCGTCGCTTGGGCCAGAGCGGCTTGCCAGTCTTCAGGGGGGGAGAGGGGGGGCAGTGCACTGTCTGCACTGGCGGGGGATGGATTTTCCGGGTTGGAAGTGGAAGGATCGATAGGTTCAGTGGTGGACATGCCGGACTCCCAGGGCTGAGTTGTGGATCACTGGCGGTACATGGGGCCAGGGAGGCGGATTTCAAGGGGTCACTGTGAAGCGCCCCATTCCTGTGCCCGATTTTTTTGCGCGGCCCGTTCCTCTGCCGTCGGCAGCGGGGTAGGCAGCCAGCCACCCAGATTGTCCAGAGCGATGCGCGTCAGGCTGTCCAGCCAGGCCGGATCATCGTTGAGTGCGGGAATGTAATGATAGACCTCACCGCCGTGCTTCAGGAAGGCGGCTTTTACTTCCATGCCGATTTCCTCCAGGGTCTCCAGGCAGTCGGCAGGGAAGCCGGGGCACAGAATCTGGACATGACGCACGCCCGCCTGGGCCAGTTGCTCCACCAGCGGGGCGGTATAAGGCTTGACCCATTCCGTGCGGCCGAAGAGGGACTGGAAGGCAATGCGATACTGAGAGGGTTCAAGGCCCAGAGCTTGCGCCAGCAGGCGTCCGGTCTTGAGACATTCACAATGGTAGGGATCGCCCTTGTGGAGCGTGAACTGCGGCACTCCATGAAAACTCATCACCAGCACCTCCGGGCGGCCCTGGGCGGCCCAGAATCTTTCGACCTGCCCCTTGAGGGCGCTGATGTAACCCGGATCGTCGTGGTAATGATGCACCGTGCGCACGGCGGGTGCGTGGCGCCAGTTCCTGAGGGCGGAAAACAGGGCGTCCTGGCTGGATGCCGTGGTACTGGCGGCATACTGGGGATAAAGGGGAAGCAACAGGATCCGGTCACACCCGGCATTTTTGAGTTCGGTCACCCCCTGGGCCAGGGAAGGCTGCCCATACCGCATGGCGTAACGTACCAGCGGTGGGTTGTCGGGAAAAGCGGCCTCGAGCCGGGTACTCAAGCCCGCTGCCTGGGCCGCCGTATGAAGCCGCAACGGCGAACCTTCCGGCTGCCAGATACAGGCATATTTTTTTGCGGACTGGGCGGGACGGGTACGCAGGATGATGCCATGCAGAATCGGCCACCAGAGGAGACGGGGAATTTCCACCACGCGTGGGTCGCCCAGAAATTCGGCAAGATAGCGGCGCAGCGCCGGTGCATCGGGCGCATCGGGCGTGCCCAGATTGACCAGCAGGAGACCGACCCGGGCCGTGGATTGTCCATGCGTGAAGGGAGGCTCGGGCAGATAAGGAGGCATACGGATCCTTCAGTGCTGTGAAAGAGCGCTGGAGAGCAGGCGCGCAGTGATGTCGACGATGGGGATGACGCGCTCGTAGGCCATGCGGGTGGGACCCACTACCCCCAGGGTCCCCACTACCTGTCCATCCACTTCGTAGGGGGCCGTGACCAGACTGAACTCGTCGAGGGGGGAGTGCTCCGATTCTCCCCCAATGAAAATTCTGACGCCCTCACTGTTCTGGCTGGCATCGAGCAGTTGCAACAGACTGGTTTTCTGCTCGAAGAGGTCGAAGAGGCGACGCAGGCTGCTCAGGTTGCTGGCCATGTCGTTGCGGCCGATGAGACGGGTTTCGCCGCGCAGGACATAATCGTCGGGGCCAGGCTTGAGGATCTCTTCCCCAAAGGCCAGGGCCCGGCTGGTGAGCGTGCGGATGTCGGCACGCAGTCCGTTGAGTTCGCGGTGCAGCGTGTCCACCACCCGGTCGAAGTCCTGACCGCTGCCCTGTTCATTGAGGTATTGGGCGGCCTTGGCCAACTGTTCCGGGGAGTAGTTCTGGTCTGTGACCAGGATGCGGTTCTGGACATCTCCTTCCAGGGTGACCAGGACGAGGAGCAGGCGGTTTTCCGAGAGACGCAGGAATTCTACACGCTGGAAGCCCGTGAGACGGCGTTTGGGAGTGCGTACGATGCCGGCAAAGGTGGTGAGTTCGGCGAGCATCTGGGACGCGGCGGTCACCAGTTGATGCGGGTCGGCCGGGCGCAGTTGCAGTTGGGACAGGGTCGTGATTTCCAGAGGCCTGATGGTCAGCAGGCTGTCCACGAAGAAACGGTAACCACGCGGAGTCGGAATGCGCCCGGCCGAGGTATGGGGGCTGGTGATAAAACCCAGTTCTTCCAGATCGGCCATGACATTGCGGATGGTGGCGGCGGAGAGGTCCATGCCCGCAAGGCGCGACAGGGCCCGCGAACCGACAGGTTGACCCTCGTCGATGTACTTTTCCACCAGGGCTTTGAGCAGAGCCCGCGCACGATCGTTTAACATACCCGCCATTTTAACTGAAATATGTTCTAATTCCCTTTTCGCACCAGACTGGCCACACATTCAGGAAGTTCCATGACCCAACCAGGATTCTCTCGTATCGGTATCGTGGGCAAGGCCGATCCCCAGGGTTTGCACGCGCCTCTGGTCCGTCTCTTGTCGCTCCTCGCTACACGGAACTGCACCACGGTTCTGGATCCCTGCTCCGCCTCGGCCTGCGGGCAAACGGGAGTCCCCCTGAACGAGTTGGCCGCCCAGGTGGATTTGTGTGTGGTGCTGGGTGGGGACGGAACCCTGCTGAATGCCACCCGCGTACTGGCGCCCCATGCCGTCCCCCTGATCGGCATCAATCTGGGGCGGTTGGGTTTTTTGACGGATATTCCGGCAAAGGATCTGGAAGATCGTCTGGGTCAGGTGCTGGACGGGCATTACGCACTGGAGGATCGTACGCTGCTGGCGGCTCGTCTGACCCGATCCGACGGAGTGGAGGTGAGCGAGGCCATGGCCCTCAACGATGTGGTGGTGGCCAAGGGGGCGCGGGGCAGCATGATCGAGGTGGAGGTTTTCGTGGATGGAAACTTTGTCTACAACCTGCGCGCCGATGGATTGATCCTGGCTACCCCCACGGGGTCTACGGCCTATGCGCTGTCCAGTGGCGGCCCCATCGTCCACCCCGGCTTGAAGGCTCTGGTGCTGACCCCCATCTGTCCCCACACCCTGAGCAATCGTCCGGTGGTATTGCAGCAAAATGCGCAGGTCGAGATGATCCTGCACAAGGGAACGGGGGTTTTTGCCAGTTTCGACGTGCAGGACCAGGTTCTCCTCGATCCCGGAGACCGGTTGAACGTCACCTGTGCCCAGCAGTCCGTGCATCTGATTCATCCCCCGGGGTATGACTATTTCGCCATGCTGCGCGAGAAATTGCGCTGGGGCACGCGTTTTTAGGGGAGGAGGCATGCTGGTCGCACTGCGCATTCGCGATTTTGTCCTGGTGGATCAATTGACCCTGGAGTTGGGACGGGGATTTACTGTTCTGACCGGAGAAACCGGTGCAGGCAAATCCATCCTGCTGGATGCCCTGGCACTGATACTGGGCGAACGAGCGGATCCGGAAGCCATTCGGCAGGGCGCGTCACGGGCCGAGTTCGAGGCTCATTTTGATGTTTCTCCCGTCTCGCCAGCGGGACAGTGGCTGGAGGAACAGGCTCTGGCCAGCGCCGAAGGCGAATGCCTGATACGACGGGTGGTGGAACGCACCGGCAAGTCCCGCGCCTTCATCAACGGCAGCGCCGTGACAGCGACCCAGTTACGTGCCCTGGGCGACCACCTCATCGACATTCATGGCCAGCATGCCCACCAGCGCCTGCTCTTGCCCGTTCACCAGCGGACCTTGCTGGATACCTTTGGGGGCCATGACGCATGTCTCCAGTCCGTACGTCAGGCCTGGCAAGCCTGGGAAAGCGTCCAGAGACGCTGTGTCGAGGCGCGTCAGGCGCTGGCGGTGGCGGCAGGGCAGCGTCAGATGCTCGAAGAGACCCTGGCGTTACTGGCCGATTTGACTCCCAATCCCGGGCATTGGGAGGGACTGCTGGTGGAGCAGGCGCGTCTTGCGCATCGTGCAGATCTGATCCAGGGGGTGGACGAGACGGTTCGGTCACTGGAGGAAGGGGAAGGCGCGGTACGACGTCAACTGTTGAAGTGCGAACAGCGACTGGCCCAACTGGCGGCCCACGATGGCGCCCTGACCCCCTGGGTTACCCTGCTCGAATCGGCGCGTATCCAGGTCGAGGAAGTGCTGGGGGAATTGCATCGCTATGCGCGCACCCGTGAAGAGAGCGAGGAGCGTCTGCCCCAGGTCGAGGAAGAGATGCAAGCTTGGCATGGGTGCGCGCGCCGTTTGAAGGTTCGACCCGAGGACTTGCCCGGACTGTACGCGGACACTCGCCAGGCCCTTGAAGCGCTCGCAACCCTGCCCTCTCTGGAGGCGCTCGAGAAGTTGGCGGATCAGGCGCGACAAGGATATGACGAAGCGGCTCGGGACTTGAGCAGGCTGCGTTGTCAGGCGGCGTTGCGCTTGGGAGAAGCGGTGAGCGCCAGCCTGGCCGACCTGGCCCTGGGTCAGGGACGCTTCGAGGTCGCCTTGAGTGAGTTGGATCGAGCGGGGCCCGAAGGGCGAGAGCGGGTCGAATTTCAACTGGCGGCCCATGCCAGTCAACCCCTGGGCCCCCTTGCCCGGATCGCATCGGGTGGAGAACTGTCGCGCCTGGGGTTGGCGCTGCAGACCCGACTGGCGCAAGGAAGCGCGGTGCCTACCCTGATTTTTGACGAGGTGGACAGCGGCATCGGGGGGGGCGTGGCGGAACGGGTCGGGCAACTACTGGCCGCGCTGGGTCGCCACCATCAGGTGCTGTGTGTGACCCATTTGCCCCAGGTAGCGGCTTGCGCCCAGCATCACCTGAAAGTCAGCAAGGCTGTGCAGGAAGGGGGAATGACCAGTTCGGTACAGATTCTGGATGAGGTGGGACGGATAGAAGAAGTGGCCCGCATGCTGGGTGGGGTGACCGTCACGGCGACCGTGCGAGAGCATGCCCGGGAACTGTTGCACCAGGAAAAAAAGCGCGCTCAGCGATAACGGGCGGGGGCTACGGCCCGGACCAGATCTTTTTCGAGGGGCAGTGGGTCGCCTTCCAGCCAGGCGCAGAGAAGGTCGGCGCCCAAAGGGGCCCAGACCAGCCCCCGGGAGCCCAGGGCAGTGAGCGCGAAGAGTCCCTCGGCACCAGGTACGGGGCCGATGATGGGGAGGCGGTCGCGGCTGACGCTGCGAAAGGCGACCCGTTCCCGTACCACCGAGTGCCCCGATCCGTCGTTCCATCCCAGTGCCGTCAGGCGTTGCAGGTTCTCCGCACGGTCGGCAGGGCGAGGGGCGGGGTCTGTGCCGAGGTCATAGGTCGCGCCCAGACAGGGACCGCCGGGGGCGTCCGGAATCACGTAGCCGGAGCCACAGAGGACAGGGGTTCCCGCGGGCACGGGAGAACGCTTGATCTGGGTGATCTGGCCTCGCAGGCGCTGACGTGGCCAGGGGGGGGCAGTGTCCAGGGGGAGGGGGTGTGCCCCACCGGCCAGGATGGCGATGGGGGCTTGCGCCAGCAGGGTCCCTGTCCGTGTGCGGGCTTCCCAACCCGCCGGACCGGGCCGGAGGGTCACGGGGTGCCCCCAATGCGTTGTGAGGTGAGGAGTTTGGGCCAGCGCCGTGCGGCAGAACTGCCCGGGGTCCAGCCAACCTGCCGTGGGGTAAAACAGGGCTCCCCAGGGGGCCGCACATCGTCCAAGACGTTCGGCTTCGACACGCGGCAACCAGCGGAGCAGTGCTTCGACGCTTCCCGGCGCTCTGCTCAGGGCACACAGATGGGCGGCTTCCGGGGCGTCCCGGGCAATGCGCAGGACGCCGTTCAGGGCATGGGGAAGGACTTCCCTCCCTCCTTTCAGGTTTGCCAACCAGTGCAGGGTGGTCAGGAAACCTGCCCGGGCCAGACGGGCAGCACGGTTG
Source organism: Ferrovum sp. (assembly GCF_027317285.1). Lineage (NCBI taxonomy): Bacteria > Pseudomonadati > Pseudomonadota > Betaproteobacteria > Ferrovales > Ferrovaceae > Ferrovum > Ferrovum sp. The sequence continues at coordinate 6,453 of NZ_DAHVHV010000012.1, forward strand.
TCGTCCAGGCTTGGAAAGGGACGCAGGATGCCGGCGGGATTGCCCGAGGCTTCCTGCGCTGGCCCGCTCTGACCATCGCACAGGTCGATTTGCCAGCCCCGTGATCCCAGAGCGGCGCTCACCAGACAACCGGCCAGGCCAGCCCCAATGACCAGTGCATGGCGCCGGGGGGGAGGCCTCAGGGTGGCCTGGAGCGCGGGTTGTTCAAGACGTTGCACGATCTTGCGCCAGGTATCCTCGGGAATGCGGTTATAGCAAGCGCTGAGGCGTTCCCGCTTGGTTCCGAAGCCGGGTGCCCGGGTCGTGTGAAAGCCCTGGCGTTCGAGAGTTCGGCGTATGTGTCCGGCTACGCACCAGGAGGCCAGAGTGGCCCCATGCCGGCACAGACGAGCGATCTGGCGCAGGACGGGCTCGCTCCAGGGTACCGGGTTGGTGCGGGGCGAAAACCCATCCAGGTACACGGCATCGGCAGCCAGGGTGAGTTGGGGCAGAAGATCGGCCATGTCACCCAGCACCAGATGAAGGATGACCCTGCCTTCATCGAAATGGAGGCGGTGTATCCCAGGGGTGAGGGGGGGCCAGGCACCAAGCAGGAGTTTGCTTTCCTGCGCCAGTTCGGGGTAAGCCGAGAGTGCCCTGCTCAGGTCCGCGTCGCTGAACGGGGCCTGTTCGAGGGAGACGAAATGCAAGCGTGGGGCGGTGCTGCCCAGACGGCGCCATTCGTGCCAGGTGGTCAGAAAATTGAGGCCGAGCCCGAAGCCGGTTTCCAATATCTGGAAAGACTCCCGCCCCTGCCAGCGTTCCGGTAACCCGTTCCCGGTCATGAAGACCGCGCGGCACTGGGCCATGGCGCCTGCCTGAGAATGGTACACATCCGCGTAGGTTTCGGAATAGGGAACCCCGTCCCGCAAAATCAGGGGAGCGGGCAGCAAGGGCATGCGGGCCAATGGCCCGGTCCCGCTTTGGGGGGGCGAGTCGATGAGAGGGGCGTCCCGGTAGTTTAGAGAATCTTGTTGATCAGGTCTTCACCCAATCCGATGCCTGCCCCCATTTCCATGGCGCGCCCAAAGCCCGAGTTGAGGAAACCACCCAGAACACCGAACAATCCGCCCTGTTGGGGGGCGTTCATGCCGGGCTGGGCATAGACGCCGGAAGGGTAACTGCCGGGGGCCAGGGTCGGCATCACCTGCTGGGCCTGATTTTGCCAGAGGGCATGGATGGCCTGCAGGGTATTGCCCATCTGTTGCTGCTGCCCCTGGACGGCGAGGGCGATCTCGCGCAGGTCGAGGAGCCATTCCCGGGCTTCCGGATGTCCGTCCTGGGCCGCACTTTGCAGTTTGCTGGCCAGTCCCTGCAATTGTTGGGCCACTTGTTGACTTTGCACCTGCAATTGCTGGTACTGCTGATCGATGGTTTGAATGTCCATGGGTTGCTCCGCAGTGTGAAAATCCCGATTCTAGCGCAGTCCGAGAAGAGGCAGACATTTTTAGTATTCGGGCAGATCGGGAGGGCCTGCGGGACTAGACTGGAAGGGCATAGAGGACTGTGTTCTCGAACCCTTGTGGGGTGCCGTGGCGAGTCGATGGTTGATTCATCACGTCAATGAACCACCGGATGGTGTCGTGATGCGCCATCGGCGGGTCAGGGTGCCTCCGGTTTTTTTATGGAGGCCTCATCATGAACATGGCGATTCGTGTGTTGACAGGATTATTGCGAACGGGGTATCTGGGAGGACTGGCGGCAATGCGTGGATGGCATAGGGGTGAGCAGGGGGTAGCCTATCTGGCTCAACTGGCCCGTGAAAACCGGGAGCGGTGCTTCACCGGAACGGAAGAGGAGGTCACCGATCCTCCGCTCGCCTTGCCGGCACCACCCCCTGAAGGAATGGGCGCGGTGGGTGTGCATTTGGGACAACCGCTCATTCGTTATGGCGACGGGTACAGCGTGGTATGTCGGTGCTACCCGGAAACGGGGCGGGTAGTCCGTTCCCTGTGGCTGGATTACACCAAGTTGCGGCGACGTTACGGGATTCAGGTGGAACGACGCTTGCGTTTGCGTGCCGGCGCTGCAGTGGTACAAATGCAATCCCTGCCTCATCAGGGGAACTTGCCGACCCGGCCCTGGGGAAGAATCGACCTGGGAGAGGTGACCCTGGCTTTTTCTTCCCTGCAGGACCAGGGATTGTTGCGACTGCTCGACCAGACAGTGGGGGAAGCACAGGCCCTGGTGGATGCGGAAGTCCCGGACGGGTTGCTGCAAAAGCGGCCGTGGCAGATGCTGCCTGAGGTGGCCGTGCAGGATCCGCCCCTGAGTGAGGTGCAAAAACGTCGGCGGGTGGTGGAAATGACCTTGGCGGATGTGCGCGCGGCCGATGCCCAGCGCAAGAAACCGCTGGCCCGTACGGAAAAGGTCTATCCCAATCTGGTCAAGGCGCCGGAGGTGCGGAAGTTCAGGGGGATATTGAAACGTACCGGGTTCGTGGAACGCACGGATCCCTCGGGACGCAAATCCCGTGTCTTTTTTGCGGAGGTGCAGGATGACGTGCAAATCGTGCGTCATACCGGGACCGACCTGCAACGTGCCCTGATGCGTGAAGAGATCTGTGAGGGAGATACGGTGGAGATTTTTGCCATCGGACTGGTTCCCATGGGTGGGGGCAAGTGCAAGAAAAAGATCTGGAGTGCACGCAAGGTCGTCTGAACACGAACCTGCTTTCTGGAAGGCAGGTAGGATCGCTGGGACCTTCTTGAGGAAGGTCCTTTTTTTGTTCTGTTATGATGAGCCCCCGTAGGCGAGACAAAACTTGGGGAGATCAATGAAAGTCGGGTTTCTGCTGTTGGTACTGATCCTGGAACCCTGGCGCCCTCAGGCCTGGGGAACCGCAGGGGTGAACCTGCTGACCCGCTGGCGCCTCTTTCTGTCGGCACGCATGCCCAAGGCTGGAGCGGTGCGCTGGCTGGGGGTCGTGGGCCTCCCCGTTTTGTTGGTGGCGGCGGGACAAACCGGATTGGGGTGGCTTCATCTGGGCGCGGTAGTGCCTCTGGTGGTGCTGGGGCTGGGAATCGATCTGCGCGGACCCCTGGCTCACCTGCGCCAATGGGGAGAGCAGTTGCCCGCCCATTCCGAGCCGAATCCATCCGTCCGTGCGGCGCTCGATGAAGGCATCCTGAGCAGTTATCAGCGTTTTTTTGCTCCCCTGTTCTGGTTTTTTTTATTGCCCGGCGGATGGGGCCCCGTGCTGTATTGCGGGACGGTCCTGCTGACCGAGGCGGAACCAGATGGACTCTTTTACCGGCGCATGCAGGCGGGACTGGACTGGATCCCGGCCCGTCTGCTCGCGCTGACCTTTGCGTTGGTCGGTGACTTCGAAGAGGCACTTTATGCCTGGCGTGATCCGGAGAGCCTGCCTTTGTCCAGCCATGAACTGTTGCTGGTGGTGCTGCATGGGGCTCTGGGGTTGGGGCAGACGAACGGAGGAAACGGGCCGCTCGAGGCTCTCGAAGCGGATCAGTTGACCAGTGCAGAAGGATTAATTTGGCGAGCCGTCGTCCTCTGGGTCGTGGGCGCGGGGTTGGCGACGGCGCTGTTGGGCGGGCATTGAGGGACGGAGTGCATTTTCCTGCTGGAGCGTCAGCAGGGTGGCAAGGCGCAGTGCACGCAGGGGATGACCGGCAACGTAGTCCCGCAGGGCACAGTCCGGCTCCAGACGATGACGGCAGTCGGGGAAGCGGCAGTGGCCTTGCAGGGGGGAAAATTCCGGAAAAAAGGCCACCAGATCCGCGGGGTCGAGATAGGTCAGGCCAAAGGATTGGACACCGGGGCTGTCGATCAGCCAGCCCCCCTCGGGCAGGGGGTAGGCGCGGGTAGCGGTGGTGGTGTGTCGGCCCGAATCCAGCGCCAGGGAGATGAGTTGGGTGGCGGCCTTGGCCTCGGGAACGAGGGCGTTGAGCAGAGTCGATTTGCCCATGCCCGATTGTCCCACCAGCAGCGTGTGGCGTCCGGCCACAGTGGGGCGCAGTTGGTCCACCGTGGTCCGGGCGGAAATTTCCAGCAGGGGATAGCCGAGGGATGCAAAATGGGACAAGGTGGCACGCCAAGCCGCCGTGGCCGGACCCAGGTCGGTTTTATTGAGAAGCAGGCAGACATCGACCCGATTGGCTTCGGCGGCCACCAGACACCGGGAGATCAGGTCCGGGTACGGAGTGGGTTCACCTGCAGAGACGATGAGCACCTGATCCACGTTGGCGGCCAAAAATTTTTCTCGTTTGCCATCTGCCCGCCAGAACAGGGTAGTGCGCGTTTCGATTCCTTCGATCACCCCCTGGGTGACGCTGGTAGGAGTGAAGCGGACCCGGTCGGCGCAAGCGACATCCTGCTGCTTGCCGCGTCGGACACAACTCCATGCCTGCGCCTGGTCGTCCACCACTTCGTAATGGTGACCGAAGACTCCGCGTACCCATCCCGGAAGGGAAGGGGTACTCACGGGAAGAGTGTCCGGTGTATCATGCAACGGGCGTCACGGTCGGGAGGCAAGTGGGGCATCGATCAACTCAAAAGGAAGGATTATGGCACAGGATAAAAACCACCTGGTCTGGGTGGACATGGAAATGACCGGGTTGGACCCGATGCGCGACCGCGTCATCGAGGTGGCGCTGGTGGTCACCAACAATGCGCTGGAGGTAGTGGCGGAAGGGCCGGTCCTGGTGATCCACCAACCCGATGAGGTACTGGATGCCATGGATGACTGGAACAAGGGAACCCACCAACGTTCTGGCCTCATCGATCGCATTCGTGCCTCGACCCTGACCGAGGCGGAAGCCGAGGAACAACTGGTCGAATTTCTGAAGGCCCACGTGCCCGCTGGCGAATCGCCCATGTGCGGCAATTCGGTGTGTCAGGACCGCCGCTTCATGGCCAATTACCTGCCTCGCCTGGAACAGTATTTTCATTATCGCAACCTGGATGTGAGTACCCTCAAGGAATTGTCCAAACGCTGGAAATCGGCGGTCTACAGCGCTTTCAAGAAATCCGGCAAACACGAGGCGCTGGCGGATATTCTCGAATCCATCGACGAGTTACGCCATTACCGGACGCATTTCATCCGCCTGGATTGATGCCCCGGCAGGGAACAGACTCAACGGGTTACCCGGTCCAGGTAGCCCAGAAATGTGTCTTCGGGAACATAGCCGGCCAGGCGCTGGTTTTTCAGTTCCCGCCCGCTGGGATCGAAAAAGAGTGTGCCGGGTGGGCCAAAGAGCCCAAAATGCGCCAGCAGGGCCCGATCTTCGGCGCTGTTATGGGTGACGTCCACGCGCACCAGGGTGAAAGGCTGTAGGGCGGCCTGGACCTTGGGGCGGGACAGAACGGTGCGATCCCATTCGACGCAGGAAGTGCACCAGTCGGCGTAGAAGTCCACCATGACGGGGCGGTGCTGACCGGATGCCCGAAGCAACTGCTGGTTCAGTTGGGTCACCGTGGTGACGGGAATGAAGTTCAGGTTTGTGGTGGCCGGACTGGTCCGGATTAGGGGCAGGATCGTGAACAGGGCAACTCCCAGCAGGACGACTCCGAAGGTGCGCTTGACCCAGTTCATCCACTGGCCGGCCCGGGGCAGCAAGGCGCCCGCCGAGGTGCCGATGAGCAGGAGCGGGGTACCCATGCCCAACGCCAGGGTGAAGAGTGCCAGTCCGCCCATCACCACGTCGCGGGTTTCGGCGATATAGACCAGCCCGCCCGCCAGTGGCGCGGCCACGCAAGGTCCCATCACCAACGCGGAGAGCGAACCCATGAAGCCCACTCCCCAGTAGTGCCCCCCCGGTAGGCGTCCGGAGGCGCCGTTGAGTTGGTTTTGCAGGGGGAGCGGTAACTGGAATTGATACACGTCAAACATGGACAGGGCCAGCAGAACGAAGAGCAGGGCGGTAGCGATCTGGACCGGCGGGGTCTGCAGGGCATTGGACAGAAGGGTGCCGGTCAGTCCGGCCAACACGCCCACTCCGGCATAGGTCAGGGCCATGCCCAACACATAGGTGAGGGAAAGGGTAAAGGCACGGGTCTTGGTGACCGATGCGCCTTGACCGGCAATGATGCCGGAAAGAATCGGAATCATGGGGAATACGCAGGGGGTCAGGGCAAGGAGCAACCCGAAGCCAAAAAAACTGGCCAGTACCCAGAGGGGATGAGCGCCCTTCAGATAGCTGGCAAAGTCCTCAGGGCGTCCGGAGTCGGCGGAAGGCGGCGTGGAAGAGATTTCCGAGCCTGAGGAAAGCGCACTGTAGTGGGTTCCGCTGCGCTGAAAATCCTGGGTGGTGGGCGGGTAGCAGATGCCGTGATCGGCACAACCCTGGAAACTGATCGAAAAACGGGAGGCGGGCTGACCACCGGGCAAGGCCACGGCGACCTGGAAGGGATGACGGTAAATCCAGACCTGGCCAAAACTGGGGTCCTGTTTGGCTTCCGCAACCGGAAAACGCAAGGGAACCTCCTGAGGTACGCCGGGCAAACGGAGATGGATACGGTCACGGTAGAGGTAATAACCGGGGGCCGGTGTGAAGGAAAGGATCAGGCTGCCTGGGTTGGCGCCATTATCCGCCGAGATCCTGAAGGCCTGGTCGGGCATCAGAAAGGTATGCGGTTCGGGCGGTGCGCCCAGCACGGCAGGGAGGGGGTGCGGTGTTTCGGGAATGCCTTCCAGGGCAAATGCCGGGGACAGTCGACCCAGGGCGCAGACCAAGAGAAAAGTCCGGATCCAGGTGTTTCGCCGTAAAAGAATGTTCATGAGCCTATGTGTGTCTCGTAACCAGATGACCGATTCTACTCCGACTGGGATGCGCTCGGGGAGTTCCCGTTCTGCAAGCGCCGCCAGGCCCATTCCACATGTTCGCGCACCTGCTCGACGGGATGGTTGCGACGCTGGGCCAGTGCGGCCAGGGCCTCCGGGCTGGCAGGCCCGTTGCCCAGAGCCACGGCCACGTTGCGTAACCAGCGTTCATGACCGATGCGGCGGATGGGCGAGCCCGCCAGGTATGTCTGGAAATCCTCGGGGCTCCAGCCGAACAGAACGGGCAGGCTGAGATTTTTCAGTTCCTTGCGACGCAGAAACGCCCGTGCGCCCCGGGAGGTGTCGGCAAAGCGGTTCCAGGGGCAGTGCAGTTGGCAGTCATCGCAGCCGTAGATGCGGTTGCCGAAGAGGGGGCGCAGGGACTCGGGAATGGGGCCAGGGTGTTCGATGGTCAGGTAGGCGATGCACAGACGAGCATCCAGTTGGTAGGGGGCCACGATGGCCCGGGTGGGACAGACGGACAGACAGGTCTGGCAGGTGCCGCAATGGTCCTCTTCCGGAGGGTCGGCAGGCAGGGGCAGGTTGCAGAGCAACTCGCCCAGAAAGAAGTAGGAACCCCGCCGCTGCAGCAGCAAGGTATGTTTGCCGCGCCACCCCAATCCCCCCTGGGCCGCGATCTCCACTTCAAGAAGAGGTGCGCTGTCACTGAAAGGTCGCCAGGCAAAGGGTCCCCACTGCGTGGTCAGACGTTCGGCCAACTGGTGCAGGCGGCGGCGCATCAGGCGGTGGTAATCCTGCCCCAGGGCATATTGGGCGATCACGCCCCGGGCCGGATCGTTCAGGGCTTCATGGCAGGAAGCCAGGTCCTCGCCGAGATAAGGCAGGGAAACGGTGAGAATACAGGTGGTGCCCGGCCAGAGACGGGATGGGTCGGTACGCAGATCCGGATCCCGTTCCAGCCAGGTCATGGCCCCCTGATAACCGGCCGACAGCCAGGTGGCGAGGTGTTTGCGGGCGGTTTGCAGCGTGGGGCGACTGACCCGCACCGCGCTGAATCCCAGTTGGTGTGCTTCGCGCTCGAGGAGCGAGCGCAAGGCGAAAACGGATAGGGGGGGCATGAACCGGGTACAATGGGTGGACAGTTTGAATTATCAACCGAAAGAGGGCGGGATGGAAGAGGGAGGGGCGGCGCGGTGGCATCTGGCAGATCCCGAGGCAACCAGTGAGTGGGGGCGAGCGTGGGCGCCCTGTCTCGAGCCGGGACTGGTTCTGACCTTCTCCGGGGATCTGGGTGCAGGCAAAACGGCCCTCATTCGGGGGATTTTGCGTGGGCTGGGGGTCACGGGAACCATCCGTAGCCCTACCTATGCCTTGCTTGAAATTTATGAACTTTCGAGGTTATACTGTTATCACTTTGATTTCTATCGAATCGATACCCCCGAATCCCTGGAGGATAGTGGTTTTCGGGAGTGCTTTCGGAGCGACAGTCTATGCTTCGTGGAATGGCCCGAAAAAGTTTCTGCCTGGTTGCCCCCTGCCGACGTGGCCCTGACGCTGGAGCCCGCAGGAGCGGGGCGTCTGCTTCAGGTCCGGCAGGCTTCCGCACGTGGAATGAAATGTCTCGAACCTCTCTTGTCCACCTCCTTGCCGCGCTGATCCTGCTGGGGTCGGGCGTGCTGTCTCCCGCGGTTCACGGCGAGGAGACCCATATTCGCGCCGTGCGCCTGTGGCCTGCGAGCGACTATACCCGGGTGACGTTCGAAGCGACCCAGGCGATCCATGGAACCCTTTTTTCCGTGCCTAATCCCGATCGTCTGGTGCTGGATCTGGAGGGAGTGACCGCGACCCAGCCCCTCGAACAGATGGCGGCGCAATTGAGCCCCCAGGATCCCTACCTGCGCAAGATTCGGGTGGGTCATTTCAAACCGGGCGTGGTGCGGGTGGTTTTCGACCTGAAGGGGCCTGTCAATGCGACCTCCGCTCTGCTGGAGCCGGTGGGAGACTACGGTTACCGTCTGGTCCTGGATATTTATCCCGCCACGGTGACGCCGGATCCCCTTTCTCCCATACTCGATAAACCGGCGCTTCAGGTGCAGAATGACACACCGCCCGGCCCATCCTCCGGGGGCTCCCCTCCGGCGCTGGCGGCAAGTCCCATGGCCCCGCCTGTCGCGGTGGATGTGCCAAAGCATGAGACTGAGACCCGTTCGGGTGCGGGGGGGCCTGCGCCCAGGACGCTGATCATTGCCGTGGATGCCGGGCATGGCGGGGAGGACCCTGGTGCCCATGGCGAAGCAGGCACCCACGAAAAAAATGTCACCCTGGCCATCGCCCGGCGCCTCAAGGCGGCCATCGATGCCCAGCCTGGTCTGAGCGCTGTGCTGATCCGCGACGGAGACTATTTCATCCCGTTGCAGGAGCGGACAGCCAAGGCACACCGTCTGCATGCCGATCTCTTCGTGTCGGTTCATGCCGATGCCTACATCAATCAGGAGGCACGGGGCTCTTCCGTCTTTGCCCTGTCCGAGAAGGGCGCGACATCGGTGGCGGCACGCTGGCTGGCCAAACAGGAAAACGATGCCGACCTGATGGGGGGGGTGACCACCCCAACCCGTCAGGTCTACCTGGCCCAGACGCTTTTCGATTTGTCCCAGACCGCCACCATCAATGATAGTCTCAAGATGGCCCGTGCCGTGCTGGGTGAGTTGGATCAGATCAATGTGTTGCATCGTGGTTTTGTGGAACAGGCCGGGTTTGCCGTGCTCAAATCTCCGGACATTCCTTCCATTCTGGTGGAAACGGCGTTCATTACCAATCCTGAAGAGGAACGCCGTCTCAATGACCCCGTCTATCAGGAGAAACTGGCCCAGGCCATTGCCCATGGTTTGCAGGACTATTTACACAGGAGCGGTGCCTGGAGGCAGCATGTGACTACCCTGCCTCGCACACACCTGGCTGGCCGCACGCCATGAAGCGCATCACGCCGCTTTCTCCGCTTCTGATCAGTCAGATCGCTGCGGGAGAGGTGATCGAACGTCCGGCCTCCGTGCTCAAGGAACTGGTGGAAAATTCTCTGGACGCCAACGCACGGAACATCGTCGTACTCCTGGAAGAAGGCGGGGTCCGGCGCATTCAGGTGGAGGATGACGGGCACGGTATCCACCCCGATGATCTATCCCTTGCACTGCAGGCCCATGCGACCAGTAAACTGGCGGCGACGGACCCCCTGAACCACATCATGACTCTCGGTTTTCGGGGGGAAGCCCTGGCCAGTATGGCAGCGGTGGCGCGCGTGACCGTGACGGCGCGCGTGGCGGAGGCGGCACATGCATCGACCATGACCGTGTCCGGGGGACAGGTCGAGGGACCGTGCCCTGCGGCACGCAGTGTCGGGTGCAGTGTGGTGGTGGAAGACCTGTTTGGTCATACGCCGGCGCGGCGCAAGTTCCTGAAGAGTACCGGCACGGAATTTGGCCATTGCGATGAACTGTTGCGCCGTTTGGCTCTGGCCCACCCTGAAGTTGCTTTTCGGCTCTCACACCAGGGACGCGCCTTGCGCCATTGGCCAGCGTTGACGCTGGAAGCGCGCGTGCGGGGCATTCTGGGTGGGGAATTCCTGAACCAGAGTCTGGCCGTCGAGGACAGTGCCGGACCATTGCACCTGTCTGGCTGGATCCTGCACCCGACGGCTGCCAGTCGGGCGGAGCAATACCTTTTCGTCAACGGGCGTTTCGTGCGTGATCGATTGTTGACCCAGGCTGTTCGCCAGGCCTATCAGGACGTGTTGCACGGTCAGCGCCAGCCGGGTGGGGTGCTGTTCCTGAGTTTGGATCCGGCGCGCGTGGATGTGAATGTCCATCCTGCCAAAACCGAAGTTCGTTTTGAGGAGGGGCAGGCCGTTTTTCGCTTTGTCTGGCAGGCGCTCCACAAGACCCTGACCCGTACGACACCGGGGGGGCTGGGGTTCGTCGAGCGCCACCCTGCGGGGGGCGAGGAAATCCTTCCCCCGCCCGTGAAGGCAGGTTCGAGGTCGCCATCCTTTTCCGGGAGATCCGGCGAGTTACCGCTGCCGCCCCCCCGGTTCGTTGCGCCGGCCCCCATGCCGGACAAGGCTACGGGGTCCCCGCACCTGGGCGAACCTGACCCCTTTCATGCGGCCTTGTACGGCAACCCCATCATTCCCGTCGAAACGTCGCCATCTCCCGCTCAGGGAATGGTCGGAGTGCCCCGGCCCGGTGAAGAAGATGCCGACCTGCCGGGTGTGGCACCGGATCCGGTGCCGCCAGAGCGCTCGTCTTTCCCGCTGGGGCAGGCCTTGGCTCAATTGCACGGGGTCTACATCCTGGCTCAGAATGCCGCCGGGCTGGTGGTGGTCGACATGCACGCGGCCCACGAACGGATCCTGTATGAACGCCTGAAGGCACGCCATGCAACGGCAGGTGGGGGGCAAGCGTTTCTGGATCCTCCGCATTTCGCCCTCTCGGCACGGGAGTTGGCGGTTCTGGAAAGTCACGGTGACGTGCTCACCGCCTTGGGTCTCGATCTCGCGCTACGCGGACCTCAGACCGTGGTACTGCGCAGTTGGCCCATCGAGTTGAGCGGCGTCGATCCCGAACCGGTTCTGCGCCAGGTGTGGGCGGATCTGGAAGAGACGGGCCAGAGTCTGGCATTCGAAGCACGTCGTCACGAGGTCCTGGCCAGCATGGCCTGTCACGGCGCGGTGCGGGCCCACCATTCCCTTACATTGCCCCAGATGAACGCCTTGCTGCGTGACATGGAACGGTGTGAACGCGCCGATCAGTGCAATCATGGGCGCCCTACCTGGCGCCAGATCCCCCTCTCCGAACTGGATCAATGGTTTCTGCGCGGCCGCTGAACGCACCCCCGCTCCTGTTCCTGCTCGGCCCGACGGCCAGCGGCAAGACCGCTTTGGCCTGCCGATTGGCGGATGATTTTCCGGTGGAACTGGTGAATGTGGATTCGGCCAGCGTCTATCGCGGCCTGGACATAGGCGCAGCGAAACCGGATGCGTTCACACGGGCCCGTTACCCCCATCACCTGATGGACTGGGTGGATCCCGACGATCCCTACTCGGCTGCCCGTTTCGTGGCCGATGTCACGCCCCTGCTCGCTGCCATTCGTGCGCGTGGGCATGTGCCCCTTCTGGTGGGGGGGACCATGCTCTATTTTCAGGCGCTGCAACAGGGTCTGGCCGTTCTGCCCAGTGCGTCTCCCGAACTGCGGTCCGCGCTGGAGGCACGGGCCGAACAGGAAGGTTGGCCTGCCCTGCATGCCGAACTGGCCCGGGTCGATCCCGTCACGGCCGCTCGTCTGGCGCCCCTTGACCGCCAACGCATTCAGCGGGCGCTTGAAGTCTGGCACGTGACGGGGCAGCCTCTTTCGTTCTGGCATCAGGAACAGGCCCATACCGGTTCACCGGACCGGATCCTGACCTTGGGATTGATGCCCGGTCAGAGGGCTGCCTTGCACGAGCGTATCGTCCACCGCTTCGACCAGATGCTGGCGCAGGGACTGGTGGAGGAGGTGCGCCAGTTGCGCCTGCGTTATCCCCGCCTGACAGGCGAGATGCCGGCTATGCGTGCCGTGGGGTACCGTCAGGTCTGGCAGTTTCTGGAAGGGGAAGGCAGTGCGTCGGAAATGCGCCTGCGCGGCATCATTGCGACTCGGCAACTGGCGCGCCGCCAGTTGACCTGGGTGCGCAACTGGCCGGCACGGGTAGCCCTGGATCCAGACCAGATGGGGTGGGAGGAAACGGCCCGCGCATTGGTGGAACATTTCCTGAAGGGCCCCTGAGGCATTGCTGGCCGTCACATCAACGGAGGTCGTCTGCTTCCGGCAGGATGGCGGCGTGGCGGGTACCGTGGGCCAAGGTCAGTTGGACGTGATCGCCGGGTTTCAGACGTGTCGCGTCGTCGATCACATGCCCGGCGTCGTCTTGTACCAGGGCATAGCCGCGTGCCAGAATGGCGCGCGGGTTCAAATGCTCCAGCGTGCGTCTCTGCCGTTCCAGGTGCTGGTGTTGCCGTTCGAACCAGCGCTGGCGGCTTTGCTGCCAGCGCTGGTCGAGCGCGGCCAGAGACTGGCGCTGAAAGGCGATGCGCTGACCGGGGTGGACCAATCGTTGCGCCAGCGTGGCGAGACGTTGCCTTTGTCGTTCCCAGTAGCGTCGCTGAAGGTGCTCCCAGCGCAAGCGGTGTTGATCGAGGTGCAAGGCAATTTTTTCTACCCGGCGGCGTAACGCCAGGAAATGGCGTTCTTCCAGTTGAGCCAGTTGGTGCAGCAACTGTTGCCGTTCGGGGTGGACCAGTTCGGCGGCTGCGGTAGGGGTGGGAGCACGTCGATCCGCCACGAAATCTGCCAGGGTGAAATCGGTTTCATGGCCGATGCCCGTGATGACCGGGATTGGGCATGCCGCCAGTGCCTCGACCACGGGAGCTTCGTTGAAGGCCCAGAGGTCTTCCATGCTGCCGCCTCCCCGGCACAGGATCAGCACGTCACACTCGGCCCGTGCCCCGGCTTCCAGCAGGCGTGCGGCAATCTGTTGGGCAGCACCTTCTCCCTGGACAGGGATGGGATAGAGGATCAGGGAGACCTGCGGGGCACGGCGTTGCAGGGTAGTGAGTACATCGCGCCAGGCGGCGCCTACAGGGGACGTCAGAACACCGACCTGACGCGGCATGGCGGGCAGAGCGCGTTTGCGTGCAGGGTCAAAGAGACCGGCAGCGGCATACTGTTGCTTGAGGCGATTGAAGGCCTCGAACAGGGCGCCCAGACCGGCAGGACGCAGATTGTCCACCAGAATCTGGCAGGTTCCGTTGGGCGCGTAATAGGAAAGACTGCCCCGCAAACGCACGGCCATTCCATTGCTGGGGCGAACCGTGCTGCCGCTCTGGCGAAAACGGAACATCACACAGCGGATCTGGGCCTGAGCTTCCTTCAGATTGAAATACCAGTGCCCCGAGGAGGCCTCGGTAAAGTTGGAAATTTCCCCGAGAATCCAGCAGCCCGGCAGGGCTTTTTCCAGTATCGTCTGGAGGCGCTGAGTGAATTCGGTTACGGTATAACTTTTCTCGAGAACATCGGCCTCGGAACGGGAAAATGCTTCGGAAGGACTATGGTTGCTGGGAAATGAAGTCATGGTTCAAACAGGATAGGGATTGCGGGGTCATTGGCCATTTGTCAAGGGTTTTCGAACCGGGTATCGAACTGTATAGAAACTCTACGATGCAAAAAAAGTGTAACAAGGATAAGGGGTTGATCGGGTTTGGTCGGCACTGTTCACAAAGTTATCCACAGAGATTGTGGAAAACCCCAGGGTCGCGTCGGCCCATGGAAACTTGACGAGACAAGGGGCGTCCAACCTTTCCCGCTGAGTCGCCAACCGCTGGAATATCCATTAGACTGTGGCAGTTTAGTCGAATTTGGAGATAAAAAGGTGGATTCGGGACTGATGGCGGCTGGTTGGCCCAGTTTTCTGCTTTTGGGGGTGTCCGTGGGGGCTTTGGCCATCATCGTCGAGCGATTTTTGGTGCTGCGCCCCAAACGCGTACTTCCCCCTGGTCTGCTCGAGGAGGTGCTGGGGGAAATCGGTCGTTCGGGGGTGACTCCTGCCCTGGTTGGTCGTTTGTCCCAGGGAGCCCCCCTGGCGCGGGTCCTGGCTGCAGGATTGCGCAACGAGCGTCATGCCCGCGAGGTCATGAAGGAGGCGATCGAAGAAGCCGGCCGTGCCGTGGTGGTCGATATGGATCGGGCCGTCGGTCTGTTGGGTACCCTGGCCACGGTGAGTCCGCTGTTGGGGTTGCTGGGTACGGTGCTGGGCTTGATCGTGTTGTTCCGCGGTGGTGCAAGCGGGGATATGTCGCTCCTTTCCCAAGGCATCGCCCTGGCCTTGTATAACACGGCCTTCGGCCTGATCGTGGCCATTCCCGCCCTGATCTTCTACCGTTTCTTCCGGGGTCGGATCGAACGCTTGAGCAGCGACATGGAACAGCAGGCCATCAAGTTGGTGGAAGTGCTGCATGGAGACCGCCAGCCATGAATTTTCGGCGGGGCTGGCGAGAGGATGAACCGGAGGTCAACCTTATTCCCATGATTGACGTGCTTCTGGTGGTTCTCATCTTTCTCATGATCTCCACCCAATTTCGTCAGGAACATGGCATGGAGTTGCAACTCCCCCTGGGCGGGGGGGCCAGTACGAGTGAACGTGTCCATGAAATTACGCTTGCGGCGAATGGTCGCCTGCAACTGGACGGGAAGGATCTGGGATCCGACCCCGGGGCAACCGTTTTTGCCCAGTCCTTGCGCGCATTGCGCAGCCAGGGCGATGCCACGCTCGTGCTGGCTGCGGATGCCCGGATTCCTCATGGACAGGTAATGGCTGTTCTGGAGGCCCTGCGCAGTGCGGGGTTCCACCGCTTGCGGGTGCGTACGCGCCCGGCTGGGCCTTGAATGCGCGCGCGCCTGGAGCGCTGGCTCACGGGGCTCTGGTACGAGGGGCGGCGCACCGGCTGGATGCCTGTTCTGATTGGATTGAGTCGCCTGTATGGGTGGGGCCTGGGCTGGCGTCGCAGGACTTCGGCCTTTGCGTTGCCCGTACCCGTTCTCGTGGTGGGCAACCTGACGGCGGGCGGTACGGGAAAGACTCCGCTGACTCTGGCCCTGGCCCAGGCCCTGCGAGCCCGGGGTTGGCATCCTGGCATCCTCAGCCGTGGGTATGGGGGACGACACTCGACGCCGATGGAGGTCACCTCCGTTTCTTCTCCTGAAGAAGTTGGCGATGAACCCGTACTCATGGCGGGGCGTCTCCTGGCCCCGGTCTGGGTGGGGCGAGCCCGTGCCGCCGCAGGCCAGGCACTGCTGCGCACGCATCCGGATGTGGATGTCCTGCTGTGCGATGACGGCTTGCAACACCGGGCGTTGATGCGGAGCGTGGAGGTGGTGGTGGTGGATGGCGGACGCGGCTGGGGTAACGGTCGACTCCTGCCGGCAGGCCCCCTGCGCGAGCCCCTGTCTCGTCTGGCGCAGGTGGATGCCATCGTGGTCAATCAAGGCAGTGATCCGGATACGCCGCCCCGCTTTTCCCTGGAGGGCAGTTACGCCATGCGCTTGCGCGCGTCCGAGTGGGTGCATGTGCAACACCCGGAACGACGTGTTCCCTGGACGTATTTTCAGGGACAGAACTGCATTGGCGTAGCAGGGATCGGTAATCCGGAGCGTTTTTTCAGTCAGTTGGACCGTTGGGGCATTCAGGTACAGCGTTATCCCTTCCCTGACCATCATCCTTATCGGCGCACCGATTTGCCCGCAGATTTACGAAATCCTGTACTGATGACCGAGAAAGATGCGATAAAATGGCGCAGGCTGGGGCTGGACGATGCGTGGTACCTCCCTTTGGAGGCTCTCGTGGACACGGCCCTCATCGATCATCTCGCAACCCTACTGACCTCCAAGGAACCCCATGGATAGCCGTCTTCTGGAAATTCTGGTGTGCCCTCTGTGCAAGGGCCCCCTGCTTCACCGCCCCTCCCGTCATGAGTTGGTCTGCTCCCCCTGTCGTCTGGCCTATCCGGTGCGCGACGGGATTCCCGTCATGATGGAGACCGAGGCGCGTCGTCTGGCTGAGGATGAAACCCCGTGATCGTTCCTCCCTTTGTGGCGCTGGTGCCTGCCCGCATGGCATCGACCCGTTTCCCCGGAAAGGTTCTGGCAGAGATTGGGGGGACTCCCATGGTCCTGCATTGTGCCCAACGCGCCCGGGAAAGTGGGGCGAGCCGTGTCGTGATTGCGACGGACCATGCCGAAGTGCGGCAGGTGGCCGAAGCGGCAGGGTGGTCCGTGGTCATGACGGCAACCTCCCATGAAACAGGCACTGACCGGCTGGCCGAAGCCGTGGCACAACTGGATCTGGCACCGGATACCCTGGTGGTAAACGTGCAGGGCGATGAACCGTTGCTCGACCCCGAGACGATTCGCGCCGTGGCCCGGCGTTTGCATGAGCGACCCGACTGTGCGCTTGCCACGGCGGCCTATCCCATTACCTCCCGGGCGCATCTGGAACAGAAAAATGCCGTCAAGGTGGTGCTGGATCACCAGGATCTGGCCCTTTACTTCAGTCGCTCCCCCATTCCCTGGGCGCGTGACGCCTGGGCTCGGGATGCCGCGCTCTGGCCGGAAGATTTGCCCGCCTGGCACCACGTGGGACTGTATGCCTATCGAGTCTCTTTCCTGCGTCTTTTTGCTTGCCTGTCCCCGGCGCCGCTCGAGCGTCACGAAGCGCTGGAACAGTTGCGCGCCCTCTGGTACGGGTATCGCATTGCGGTTGTCCGCCTGGCGGCGGCCCCCCTGCCGGGGGTGGACACACCGGAGGATCTGCAACGCCTGCGTGAGGTCTGGGCCACCCGGGTGGCGTGAGACCATCCAATCATCGAAGTGAGCAAGGGAGAAAGAAACATGCGGTTGATTTTACTGGGCGCTCCGGGCGCTGGAAAGGGGACACAAGCCCAATTCATCCGGGAATACTACGGCATTCCACAGATCTCCACCGGCGATATGCTGCGGAGTGCGGTGCAGGCCGGGACTCCGCTTGGTCTGGCGGCAAAACAGGTCATGGAGAGCGGGGGGTTGGTGTCGGACGAGATCATCATCGGACTGGTGCGTGACCGGATCCAGGCGCCGGACTGTGCCAAGGGTTTTCTGTTCGACGGTTTTCCGCGTACCCTGCCCCAGGCAGAAGCGCTCAAGGAAGCCGGGGTCGCGCTCGACGTGGTGGTGGAATTTCAGGTGCCGGACGAAGACATCATTGAACGACTGTCGGGGCGGCGGATTCATCTGGATTCCGGCAGGGTCTATCATGTGCGTCATAGTCCGCCCCGCACCCCTGATCGGGATGATGTGACGGGGGAACCCCTGATCCAGCGGGAAGATGACCGCGCGGACATCATTCGAAAACGTTTGGCGGTGTATCATGCCCAGACCAGTCCTTTGGTGGCCTACTATTCGAACTGGGCAACCAGCGGTGAGGCGCAGGCCCCCCGTCTGGTACAAGTGGATGGGACGCGGCCGGTGGAAGAGGTCAGACAAGCCCTGCGTGCCCAACTGGGGGCCTGACCGGGATCGGGTGAAACGAGCCTGCGCAGGGTAGGGGAGCAAACACGACGAGGGAGATAATAATGAGCCAGACCAATGCGTTCTATGCCCAATCCGGAGGCGTGACGGCGGTGATCAATGCCAGTGCCTGCGGGGTCATCGAAACGGCGCGGCGCTACCCTGCGCAGATCGGTACCGTGTTCGCCGGTCGGAACGGGATCCTGGGGGCCCTGCATGAGGACCTGATCGATACCGAAAAGGAAACGGCTGAGGCCATCCGGGCGCTGCGCCATACGCCGGCGGGTGCTTTTGGGTCGGCACGCTACAAACTCAAGGGATTGGAGGAGAACCGGGCAGAATATCAGCGTTTGATCGAAGTATTTCGTGCCCACGGAATTGGCTATTTTTTTTATAACGGAGGGGGAGATTCCCAGGATACGGCGCACAAGGTTTCCCAGATGGGCGCTGCCATGGACTATCCCCTGATCTGTATCGGGATTCCCAAGACCGTGGACAACGATCTGCCCTTGACGGACTGCTGCCCAGGGTTCGGCTCGGCGGCCAAGTATCTGGCCACCTCGTTGCGCGAGGCTGCCCTTGATGTAGCTTCCATGGCCAAGACTTCCACCAAGGTATTCATCATGGAGGTGATGGGGCGGCATGCTGGCTGGTTGACGGCGGGTTGTGGCCTGGCTGGCGCCGGACCGGGAGAGGCGCCTCATCTGCTGCTGTTTCCCGAACTGCCCTTTGTGGCAGAGGATTTTTTGAAGCGGGTGCAGGAAACGGTGGAAACCAAAGGCTACTGTGTGATCGCCGTATCCGAGGGAATCAAAACCCCTGACGGAAAATTTTTGGCGGAAAGCGGTCTCAGGGATGCATTCGGGCATGCCCAGTTGGGTGGCGTGGCGCCCCATCTGGCCCAACTGGTGCGGGATCGGCTGGGTTACAAATACCACTGGGCCGTGGCGGATTATTTACAACGGGCAGCGCGCCATCTGGCTTCCCGGACCGACGTCCGGCAGGCCTACGCAGTGGGGCAGGCTGCGGTCAAACTGGCTTTGCGCGGGCGCAATGCCGTCATGCCGACGATTCGGCGTTTGAGCGATGAGCCCTATCGGTGGCGCATCGGTTCGGTTTCCCTGGCAGCCGTGGCCAACCAGGAACGCCCGTTGCCCCGTCATTTCATTACGCCGGAAGGGTATGGCATCACGGCAGAGGCGCGCCGTTATCTCGAACCTCTCATTGCCGGTGAGGACTATCCGCCTTATCGCAAGGGGGTGCCTGACTATGCGCGTCTCCAGTTGGTCTCGGTGGCACGCACATTACCCCCTTTCACGGGTTGATGCGTTCCAGAGTGGCGAAGGTCAGATCGTAGGCATTGTGCGCATCTGCCGGGTACGGACGAGAATCGACTTCTCGCCATTGCGCGGGATCCAGGATTGGAAAAAAAGTATCTCCCGGTACATCTGCGTGGATCCGTGTGACGTGCACGCGCGACGCGCGGGGGAGCAGCGACTCATACAAGGTTCCGCCACCAATCACGAAGACCTCGGGGACGGTCGGCAGGTTCGCCCATAGGGCTTCCAGAGAAGGGTAAACCAGACATCCTTCCGGTCGGTAGTCCTGGTTGCGGCTGATGACCAGATTGAGACGCCCCAGCAGGGGACGTCCGATGGATTCCTGGGTGCGTCTTCCCATGAGGACGGGGTGACCCAGGGTCACGGCACGGAAATGGGCGAGGTCGGCGGGCAGATGCCAGGGCATGGTGCCCTGATTCCCGATGACTCGTCCGGGCACGGTATGGGCCACGACGAACGAAAGGCGGGGCAGGTTCGATTCAGGCGGCACGTGCACGTTTGGCTTCCTCCATCAGAAAGCGTTGATAATCTTCCAGGTCGCCCTCGAAGTCCTGCACTCCGCCCCCGGTGACCAACCAGAACTCGTCACAGACGGCTCGGAGGAGGGCGCGGTCATGACTGACCAGCAGTACGGTACCCTCAAATTCGTTGAGGGCCACGCTCAATGCCTCGCGTGTAGCCAGATCCAGATGGTTGGTGGGTTCGTCCAGCAGGAGCAGATTGGGCCGTTGCCATACGATCATGGCCAGAACCAGGCGGGCTTTTTCACCGCCGCTCAGGGTTCCCACCCGTTGCGCCAGCATCTCGCCGGTAAAGTTGAAGGAACCCAGATAGTTGCGCAAGTCCTGCTCCCGTCCCTGAACCCAGCCTCCCTTGCCCTGGGCAATGGCCGCTTTGGCCAGGCGAATCATATGGGCGAGTGGGGTGTCTTCCGGTTGCAGGACATCCAGTTCCTGTTGGGCGAAGTAACCGAGGGTAAGACCCCTTCCCTGGACCATCTCGCCGTTCAGGGGGGGAAGGACCCCCGCCAGTGTCTTGATGAGGGTGGATTTTCCTTGACCATTGGCCCCCAGAATGCCGATGCGCTCTCCGGCCTGTACCGAACGGCTGACCTTGTGCAGTATGGTGCGCGGCAGGGAGGATTCTTCCAGGGAATCGGTGGCGGGGGGATAGCCCAGATCGGTACGACGCAGGCTGAGCATGGGGTTGGGTAAATTGAGCGGTTCCTGAAATTCGAAAGTGAATTCTGCTTCGGTCAGTACGGGGGCGATGCGTTCCATCCGTTCCAGTGCCTTGACCCGGCTTTGGGCCTGTTTGGCTTTGCTGGCCTTGGCCTTGAAGCGGTTGATGAAATCCTGCAGGTGGGCGATTTTATCCTGCTGTTTCTGATGGGCAGCCAGTTGAAGGGAAAGTTTCTCGGCACGTAGGTCTTCGAAGGTGCTGTAGTTGCCTCCATACCGCGTCAGTTGGGCTCCGCTCAGGTGCAGGGTCACCCGTGTCACGGCATCGAGGAAATCGCGGTCATGGCTGATGACCAGCAGCGTGCCTTCATAGCGTTGCAACCAGGCTTCCAGCCAGACCAGCGCATCGAGATCCAGGTGATTGGTGGGTTCATCCAGAAGCAGCAGGTCGGAAGGGCACATGAGCGCACGGGCCAGTTGCAGACGCATCCGCCAGCCCCCAGAAAAGCTGTTGACCGGCTGGTGTAATTGTTCCGTTTTGAATCCCAAACCAAGGATCAGGGTCTGGGCCCGGGGTTCGGCCGTATGCGCATCCACTTCCTGCAACGCCATGTAGGCATGGGCCATGCGCATGCCGTCTTCACTGGCCTCCGCCGCTTCCACTTCCCGTTGCGCCTCCAGCCAGCGCGTATCCCCTTCCATGACGAAACGGGTCGCGCTGGCATCGGTCTCGGGCATGTCCTGGGCTACCTGGGCCAGACGCCAGGCCGGAGGAATGCTGAAATCCCCGCCGTCTTCCCGCAGGGTGCCGTCGAGCAGGCGAAACAGGGTGGATTTGCCAGCGCCGTTGCGTCCCACCAGGGCCACCTTTTCGCCTGGGTTGATGGTGATGCTGGCTTTGTCCAGAATAATCTTGGGGCCCCGGCGCAGGGTGAGTTTCTTGAGGGTGATCATGAAGGTTCTCGCATCAGGGTACGGGCCGTCCACAGAGCAATGAATGTGAGCGTTGCGGCGGCGCAGAGATAATAGCCTACAAAGTCCAGACCCCATTGTTTGGCCAGGAAAGTGGCTATATAGGGGGCCAGGGAAGCGCCCAGAATACCCGCCAGGGTAAAGGACAGGGAGGCGCCCGTGTACCGTACGGGCGGGGGAAACAGTTCGGCCAGGGTGGTCCCCATGGGGCCATACGTTCCCCCCATGAGAAAGAGTCCCAGACTCAGGAAAATTACGGTATTTCCCCAATTGCCTGCCTTGAAAAGATGTCCGAAGGCCAATCCGAAGAGAAAGATGGCAACGGAGACCCAGAGCAGGACCGGCGACCTGCCGAAACGGTCACCCAGTAGGGCCGAGAGCGGGATGCCCAGAGCAAAGAAGAGGATCCCGATCAGTTGGGCGTGCAGGAAGTCGCCCTTGGGGTAATGCAGGGCCGTTGTGCCCCAACTGAGGGTGAATACCGTCATGAGATAGAACAGAACGAAAAGGGCAAGGGCGCTCAGGGTTCCAAGCAACAGGGGACGACCATGTTGGGTGAAAATCGTGCGCATGGGGAGAGCCACCTGTTGGTGGTGGTTCGCCACTTCCAGAAAGACTGGAGTTTCAGTCAGTTTGAGGCGGACATACAGGCCGATTCCGATCAGCAGGGCGCTGGCAATGAAGGGGATCCGCCAGCCATAGGTCAAAAAGTCCTCCTCCGTGAGAAGTCCGCTCAGCCCCAGAAAGGTACCACTGGACAGAATGAAACCCAGGGGAGCACCCAATTGGGGAAACATGCCGTACCAGGTTTTTTTGTGGGGCGGTGCATTTTCCGTGGCGAGCAGGACGGCCCCCCCCCATTCCCCTCCCAGACCCAGGCCCTGGCCAAAGCGGAAGATGGCCAGGAGAATGGGGGCGGCGATTCCGATGGTGTGATAGGTGGGGAGCAGACCGATGGCGACGGTGGAGGGGCCCATGGTCATGAGAGAGGCCACCAGCGTGGCCTTGCGTCCGATGCGGTCACCAAAATGACCAAAGAGTATGGCGCCGACGGGGCGGGCAAAAAAGGCCAGTGCGAAGGTGGCAAAAGACTGGAGGAGGGCCGATGCAGGGTCCGAAGAAGGAAAAAACAGTTTGGGGAACACCAGAACCGCTGCCGTGGCATAAATGTAAAAGTCAAAAAACTCGATGGTGGTGCCGGCCAGACTGGCAATCAGGACCCGCACCGTGGAATTGCCGGTGGTTTGCATGGAGGGAAGTCGGGATGGTTGTCGAAATAATTCAGGACCCTGGATTATACGCGCAATGACGGAAAACTTTTCACTCGGGAAACTTTCCAATACACTGTTCCTTTCACCTTGGAAATTGCCTGTGACCACGCTACTCTTGGGTTTTTTATTCGGTACTTTTCTGCAGTACGCGCGCCTTAACCGTTTTGATACCATTGTCGGCATGGCGCTTCTCAGAGATCTGTCCGTGGCCAAAACCATGGCTTTTGCCATCGGATTGGGCATGTTGTTGATGCAAACGGAAATTCAGATGGGATGGGCCAGCGATCACGTCAAGCCTTTGATCCTTGTTGGGGTTGTGGGAGGTGGCGTGTTGTTTGGCATGGGAATGGCCATTCTGGGTTATTGTCCGGGTACGCTCGCCATTTCCCTGGGGCAGGGCAGTCTGGATGCGCTCGTGGGGATCTTGGGCGGACTGGCGGGGGCGTTATCCTTCGCCGTGGTGTTTCCTCTGCTTTCTCCTCTGCTGGGCCCGGATCTGGGTAGTATCTCCCTGAAAGGGAGCCTTTCCGCGCCCACTTTCTGGATGACCCTCGTGCTGCTGGGAGGGGGCCTCATGGGGGTAGCCCTTGCACTCCACCGGGTCGATCCGCGGGGGTGGTCATGGTTGTATGCCGCCGTGGGCCTGGCCCTGCTCAATGTGGTGCTCGACCTACCCGCCATTGCCGGTCACCCCATGGGGGCCTCCACTGCCTTTCCCTGGTTGGCGATGACACTGACCGGGATGGGTGCGCCAAACTACTGGCACAAGATTGCCGAACCCGGTGCCTGGGAGTTCCATTTTTTGATCGGAGCCTTTCTGGCAGGGCTGGTTTTTTCTCTGATTCAGAAAGAGTTCCGTTTCAGGGCAGTGCCCGACCTTTGGCGCGAATACCATGGCAACAGTTCCTCCCGCCGTTTTTTCTGGGCTTTCGTGGGCGGGATCCTGTTACTGTTTGGCGCACGCATGGCCGGCGGATGCACGTCCGGGCACATCATTTCCGGAGGCATGCAACTGGCTGACAGCAGCCTGCTTTTCGCCCTGGTGGTCTTTCTCTCCTTTCTGACCACCGGGCGCCTGTTCCACCGTCAGGGCAGGGTAGGGTAGTCGGTATAGCCGATGCGTGGATCGGGACGACCGTAACCATAAAAACTCTCTGCCTCGAAGGGGGCAAAGGGGAGCCCCTCTGCAATCCGCCGAGGCAAATCCGGTGTGGAGATGAAATATTTTCCGAAGGCCACGGCATCAGCTTTGCCCTCTGCCACCTCCGCCTCGGCACTGGCTGCCGTAAAACCTTCATTGGCGATGAGGACTCCACCGAAACGACGCTTGAGTTCCGGGCTGAGACGATCCGTTCCCAGGGACTCGCGGGTACAAAGGAAGGCCAGGTGTCGTTTCCCCAACTGTTCGGCGACATAGCCGAAGGTGTGCAGGGGATCGCTGTCTCCCATATCGTTGGCATCCCCGCGTGGGGCGAGATGGACTCCCACTCTCCCTGCGCCCCACACCGATACTACCGCATCGGTGACTTCAAGCAGGAGGCGAGCCCGGTTTTCCACCGGTCCTCCATAGTCGTCTGTCCGTTGGTTGGTGCTGTCCTGCAGGAACTGGTCGAGGAGGTAGCCATTGGCTCCATGAATTTCCACGCCATCAAAACCGGCTCGTTGGGCATTGAGTGCTCCCTGCCGATAGGTTTCCACCACGGTGGGCAATTCGGATCGCTCCAGAGCGCGAGGTGTAACGAAGGGACGGTGCGGGCGTAACAAATTGACGTGCCCGGCAGGGGTCACGGGGCTGGGAGCCACGGGCAACGCCCCCTCCAGGTAATAAGGATCGGAAATTCGTCCCACATGCCAAAGTTGCAGGAGGATGCGTCCCCCTGCGGCGTGAACGGCTTCCGTGATCCGACGCCAGCCGACGATCTGTTCTTCGGACCAGATTCCGGGTGTGTCGGGATATCCGACGCCCTGAGGAGAAACTGCGGTGGCTTCGCTCAGGATCATTCCAGCACTGGCCCGCTGGGTATAGTATTCGGCCATCAATGCATTAGGCACCCGGCCGGCGCTGGCACGGCAACGTGTCAGGGGGGCCATGATGATCCGGTTGGGCAACGAAAGATCACCCATGACAAGGGGGGATAACAAAGTGGTCATTGAAAAAACTCCTGAATTAGTACGAAGACGAACTATTTTGACACGGTTTCATGCAGAAGAAAAGCCCGAGGTTATTGTGGTTGTTTCGAGACAGTGGGGAAAAAGAAGAGTAGAATCCCTGCACTCAACAGTTCGGGGTGTAGCTCAGCCTGGTAGAGTACTACGTTCGGGACGTAGGAGTCGGAGGTTCGAATCCTCTCACCCCGACCATCGAAGACAGGGTTCGGCGCCGTGTTTTCATGGTCATTGAATGAATCCGGGAACTACTTTTCGTTGTTCTGGTCCCTGCACCAGGAGCGTGGTGCGGGTGGACGCGCTTGAAGAGTTTTCACGCCCAAACCTGATGATGCCTTCCGCCGGGAATCCCTGCGGTTCGAGTGGGTTTGGTTTCGACCGGTTTCATGAAGAGATGAG
Organism: Ferrovum sp.; assembly: GCF_027317285.1. Taxonomy (NCBI): domain Bacteria; kingdom Pseudomonadati; phylum Pseudomonadota; class Betaproteobacteria; order Ferrovales; family Ferrovaceae; genus Ferrovum; species Ferrovum sp. Next base: position 31,687 of record NZ_DAHVHV010000012.1, read on the forward strand.
GATCCCCATGCGCGTGTTGATGGAACCTGCCGCCCCACCTTCCCATCTGCTCAAGAATTCGATCGACATCTTTCCGTGGGATGATAATTTCAAGACCGGTTTGCCTCAGATCGATGACCAACACCGTGTTCTGGTCTCTCTTCTCAATAAATTGGCCAGTCATGTGGCCTTTCGGTCTGGGACGCTTTCCCTGGAGGAAGTGTTCGATGCGTTGACCGATTATACGATCTATCACTTCAAAAGCGAGGAGGCGATCTGGGCCGACGTTTTTGCGGATGATCACTCGATGGCAGAACACCTGGCGGTCCACGAGCATTTCATACAGACCCTGAATACACTCAAGGTGGCCCGGAAGAAAGCCCCTTTCGACCAGGTGGCCCATGATGCCCTGGAATTTCTGACCCGCTGGCTCGCTTCTCATATCCTCGAAAAAGACCGCTTCATGGCCTATACCGTCCTGGCCATGCAGGGAGGTTTGCCCCTGGAAGAGGCCAAGGCGCGGGCTCATCGTCAGATGGAAGGCGTGACACGAAACCTGATCGACATCATCCTGTCGCTGTACTCCGTACTTTCCTCCAATACCCTGCATTTGATGCGAAAACTGGATGAGCATCAAAAAATGGAAGAAGCCTATCGGGAGCAAAGACGACGCATGGAGCATCTGGCGCGCTTCGATGCCTTGACCGGGTTGCCCAATCGCGTGCTATTGACCGAAAAAGTCCAGGAAATCATGGATCAGGCTGGGCCACATTTTCTGGCCATCGTCAATCTGGGACTGGATGGCTTCAAAGTCATCAATGATACCTACGGTCATGAAATGGGCGACCGCGTCCTGATCACCATGGCGGAAAGAATCCAGGGCATCGTAAGAGGCCGGGACATCGTGTCCCGGCCGGGCGGCGATGAATTCATCGTGGTGCTTCGTGATATTCACGAACTGGATGCATGTATCCCGTGGTTGGCGAGTTTGTTGGCGGCCTCGAGGAAGACCATCCCCATCGACGCGGGTCGTACACTGAAGTTGTCTGCCAGCCTGGGGGTGAGTTTTTATCCTCAAAATGAGGAAATCACCCCGGATCAACTGTTTCGTCAGGCCGATCAGGCTCTGTACCAGGCCAAACAGGCGGGCAAAAATTGTTATCATGTCTTCGATATGGCCCATGATCATGAGGTTCGGGACCGTCTTGAAAATCTGGAACATATCCGGCGGGGTCTGGAACGTCGGGAGTTTGTCCTTCATTATCAACCCAAGGTCAATCTTCGGACCGGTGCCATCCTTGGGTTGGAGGCATTGATTCGTTGGCAACATCCCCACAGGGGACTGTTGTTGCCCGACCAGTTTCTGCCCCTGATCGAGAATCACCCCCTGGCCCTATCCCTGGGAGACTGGGTACTGGATATGGCGCTGAATCAGATCGAGGACTGGATGACCCAGGGATTGCCCCTTGCCGTCAGCGTGAACGTGTGCGGCCAGCAACTTCAGACTCCGGGATTTACCCAACAACTACGCGACGCATTGGCGCAACGTCGAAAGGGCGTGGCCCGATATCTGGAACTGGAGGTACTGGAAACCAGCGCGCTGGAGGATATTTCTCAGGTGACCAAGGTTATCCACGACTGCATACGTCTGGGGATCCAATTTTCGATCGATGATTTTGGAACCGGCTATTCTTCGCTCTCCTATCTCAAACGCCTGCCGGTGCATACCTTGAAAATCGATCAGAGTTTCGTACGCGGCATGCTGGAGGACCCGGAAGATCTGGCGATTTTGGTGGGTGTGCTGGGTCTGGCCGAAGCTTTTCAGAGGAAGGTCATTGCGGAGGGGGTGGAAACGCTGGACCACGGAGAGAGGTTGCTGGATTTGGGGTGCGAGGGAGCACAGGGGTATGCCATTGCACGTCCCATGCCCGTCGACAAGATTGTCCGTTGGGTTGCCACCTGGCAGGTTCCGAACTCCTGGGCATTTCGCCCCGTGCGCCGTAAGGGCGACCTGTCGTCCTTCATGCATGAGGCGAGTCAACGAGCCTCGAAAAAGACAAAATCAAAAAGGTAGGAGCAAGCGCATGAGTTTGGATTCGCTGAAAGCACTGGAGGGCAGTCTGGACCACGGGCCCCCTTTCACCAACCAGGAAAGCCGGAGTCCCCACATCGTCCCCTTCTGCGAGCCAACTCTCGAGGTCAGGGTGATACCGAAGGCCAGCATCGTACAGCAGGACGTTCTGCTGTTTTTGAGAACGTTGCCGGCAGAAAGCGTCGACTTGATCGTGACCGACCCGGCTTATAGTGGAATGAACCAGCATTTGTTGTTGGGGAAAGGGCGGATTGTCGGTAACTATCAGGAAAAGGAGGGAAACAGGTGGTTCGAAGAATTTCATGACACCCCGGAAAACTATGGTCAGTTTTTATCCGAGTGCCAGCGGGTACTGAAAAACGACCGGCATCTGTTTCTGATGTTCGATTCATTTTCCATGCTGTCCCTCGGGGCCCTGGTCAGGGATTTCTTCAATGTCAAGAACATCATCACCTGGGATAAAGTGAACATCGGGATGGGGCATTATTTCCGCAGACAAACCGAGTTCATCCTGTTTGCTTCCAAGGGAAAGCGTCCGGTCACAAGGCGGGATATTCCCGATATCTGGAAAATCAAAAGACTTCACCGGGCATCCTATCCAACGCAAAAGCCGGTAGAACTTTTTGAAGCCATGATTGCTTCAAGTAAAGCAGAAGGTGATACGGATTTTGTGGTGTGCGACCCCTTTGTCGGGTCCGGGAGTGCTGCCATCGCAGCCTTGAGACAAGGATCTCGTTTCGTGGGGTGCGACACCTCCGAGAAAGCGGTTTCACTGTCGCGCAAACGGGTTAAAGCCTTCCTGAAGACGGGTATCGACATCGAACAGGAAAAGCCAGCGTTCGATGAGGCCATCCAGAAAAAGTTTTGGTGATCGATGCAGAACAGCCCATCCGGGTCAAACCTGCTGCGGCGAAATGGCTACCTCCCAGCATACCTGTAACTGGCGGTCGACAGAGTTCACCACGTCCCGATCCAGTTTCCCGTCATCGACTTGCTCATTCAATATGTTCATGATCTCGTCCGGAGGGAGAGGATCACGATAAGGTCGCTTCTGTGCCAGTGCCTGGAATACATCGGCGACCGCGATGATGCGTGCCTCCAGGGAAAGGGTACTCCGGTCCAGGCGATAGGGGTAGCCCGAACCATCCATGCGTTCGTGGTGTTGCGAGGCCCACTCGCTGATTCTTTCCAGTCCCTTGATATTCTTTAGGATGTTGTAGGTGTCAAAACTATGTCTCTTGACTTGGGCACGCTCTTCCGGGGTGAGTTTGCCCGGCTTTTCCAGTAACGCATCCGGCAATCTCAGTTTGCCAATGTCATGCAGCAATCCGGCCAATTCGAGCATTTCGCAGCGTTCTGGCGGTAGATTCCACAGACTGCCGATAAATTTTGCCAACCTGGCCACACCATCGGAATGCGCCTTGGTGAAGGGACTCTTGGCATCAACGACATGGGAGAAGATAAGCATGATGCTGCGGAGATCCTGAAAATCAATTTTCTGGACGGGTGTTTCGGATAACCAGATACTCGAATAGCCGTCCACATGTTCGTTCTCCAGAGAAAACCAGAAAGCCTCGGATCGGGAAATGGACAGGAAGGCTTCAACCAACTCGTCACAAAAAAAGTCGCCCCGTTTCCCCTGGATTTTCTTCCGGATTTCGTCCTTGAAAAGCAAAAGATTGGCGTTGTCGATCCGGGAAGAGAGAGACAACATGTCCACTCGATCCGCCAGATAAATGCAGTTGGCGATCCACTTGGTTTCCATGGGCAGGGCCAGGTCTTTCAACTCGGACCAATGGGTATGATGATGACGCACCATTGGGGCAAGTTTCTCCAGCAGAGGGCTGGACTGTAATAGGGAGGCGCCAATCCTGCAGTGTTCGATTTCCTCTTCCCACTCGAACTGGGCAAGCCGGGAGTGAACGACCGTTTTCGCTACCCCGATATCGTGCAGGATAGCGGCCTCGAACAAATCATCCATGCATTGTCCCGACCAGTGGAGGTATTTGCCACACTCTGAGGCGATGAATGCAACACGTTTCCCGTGCCGGATATGGGTGATACCGACCAGATCCAGCGCATTGGACAGGGAATAGAGGGTTTCATGCAGATTAATGTCGAACGTTGACATTTGACTCCCGTTTCCGAAGAGGATGAAGATCCGGACGATTCTACCACCGCCCATTTCTTTCTCAATACTGTAATTTGCAATACCAGGACGGAAAAGTGTCATTGGAATTATTGGATTCGGCAGAGCAGCCTCTCCGTCGTCTTCGACGGAAATCTCCTGGCGTGACGATTAGGGCGTACCCATTTTGTGCGGATTCTCTTTTCAACGCCGTGATGCTTCAGGAGTGAATTATCTATCCATATGAAATATATCGAATAACTAACAATGTATCTTGATTTTTTCGTACCCAGAAATTGGTAGAACCGCACGATTTCAGTGCCAAACTCCAACTGGCGGGCGCCCGGTTATGCATGGCATGATGCATCACAATGTCCCACTCATGAAAAGGGGGTCTCAAATGCGTCAAACTTTTTGCTCGGTCCTTGGCTCGATAATGGCCATCGGGATATGTCTCATGTTGCCCTCTCCGGGATACGCGGAGCAACGCGATTTCAGCATGACCATCGAGGAGGTTTCCATCAATGTGGCCCCCACGTTGACCGCCAAGGTGTTCGCCTTCAATGGCCAGGTGCCCGGCCCATTGATTCATGTGCGCGAGGGGGATGACGTGACGATTCACGTGACCAATAACACGACGCTCCCCCATACGATCCATTGGCACGGAGTCAATCAGATAGGGTCATGGAAGAGTGACGGCGTGCCGGGAATCACACAAAAACCCATAGAGCCCGGAGATACCTTTACCTACCACTGGATCGCGGACCGTCCGGGGACGCTGTGGTATCACTGTCATGTGAATGTCTGGGAGCATGTGGCAATTCGCGGCATGTGGGGACCGCTGATCGTCGATCCAAAAAATCCAACGCCCTTGGAAAAAAAGGTCACCCGCCAGGTCATCATGATGATGAGTACCTGGGAGTCCGCCTATGCCGATCGTTACGGAAAAGGGGGCAATCCGACCGATGTGACAGACTATTTTTCCGTCAACGGTCGTTCTTTCCCGCTTACTCAACCCATCCGCGTCAAGGAGGGAGATGTATTGCGGATTCGCATGATCGGTGCCGGAGACGAAATTCACGAAATGCATTTGCATGGTCATGACCAACTCATTACCCACAAAGATGGTTATGTGCAAAACAATCCCAATTTTGTCGATACGGTTCCTGTGGGACCGGGGGAACGTTATGACGCCATCGTAAAGATGAATAACCCCGGACGGTTCATATTTCATGACCATGTAGACAGCCACATCAACATGGGGGGCATGGTCGGTGGGCCGATCACGGTCATCGAATATGAGGGGATCCCGATGGAAGACTGGTATGTCTGGAAGGATCACGCCTATGACCCCGATTTTTACTACACCGAATCACTCGCCAAGGGATACGGTTTGTTCAACAATCCAAACCTCATGGGAACCGCGGTGGAACAAACTCGGAGAAGCCGATGAAAATGATTTCCCACACCCTGTTGGCCGGTATTTCATTCTTGCTGATTACGAATCAGGCGTTGGCTGCGGATGGACAGGCCATCCTGGAAAAACAGTGTGCAACCTGCCACAACCTGAATGGCCCGGCGCCTCAAACCGTTCAGGAGATTTGGAACCGTCAGGGCCCCGATCTTTTTTATGCGGGTAACAAGTATCTGCAACTCTGGTTGGTGGAATGGCTGCAAAAGCCTTACAGAATCCGTCCCGCCGGGGAGTTTTATGGCCTGCACATCCGTTCGACTCCCAAGGGAGACGAAATTGATACGTCGACGTTGCAACCCCATGTGGCGCTGTCCCGCGAAGATGCCGTGGCGGTGGCCGATAACTTGATGCAACGGCATCCCCATGATGACCTGATCGCCCGCGAGACGATTACACCGTTCAACTTGTCCAAGCAAATGGGTGAAATGGCCTTCGACAAATTCCTGGGGTGCATGGCGTGTCACTTGATCGAGCCAGATTATGGTGGACTGTCTGGTCCGGAACTCTATACGGCAGGACGTCGGTTGCAGGCCAAATACATGGCGAGTTATATCCGCAGCCCTCAGGCCTGGGACCCAAAGTCCTGGATGCCGAATAAACATGTCTCAGACCCGAATATCCAGAAACTGGTGCAGTACTTGGAGAATCTGTCTGCGGAGAAAAGCGATGGGAAAAAATAACCGATGGGTGGGATGGATGATTCTGGCAGCGATGACCAATCTGGTTCAGGCGCGGGAATTGGCGGTCAACAACTACAAGACTTATTGCATCCAGTGTCATGGTTCTCAGGGCAATGGCCAGGGAATCAACGTGCGTGACATGTCCGTTCAACCCCGTGACCATACGGATGCCAAGGCCATGTCGGCGCGTTCGGATGATGCGTTGTTCAAGGTGATCAAGGAGGGTGGCGCCTCCATTGACAAATCCGTGCTCATGCCGCCATGGGATGGAGTGTTGAGCGATGAAGAGATCCGCGACATGGTGCAGCATTTACGCACCCTTTGCAGATGTAAGTATGGTACCTAATAAACAGGAGAGGACGATGAATTTACTCAGAAAAACAAGTTTTGCACTGGTGGCTGCCGCAGGTTTGATATCCACCCAGGCCGCCCTGGCGGATACCGTCAAAGTCACCATGACGGCTACGGAAGCAGATACGACCATCGATAACAAGGGGACCAAATATCCGGCATGGACATTCGATGGAGCGATGCCTGGAAAGTTTGTACGGGTGAAGGAAGGAGATACGGTGGATTTTACCCTCATCAATCCCCCGGAAAACAAAAATTCCCACGCCATGGATTTTCATGCGGCGCAGGTGGATGTGTTGAATGAATTTGCCCCTGTCAAGCCGGGTGAACAAAAGCACTTCATTTTCCAGGCCAAGGTTCCCGGGCTTTTCATGTATCACTGCGGTGCGAGCCCGATGGTACAGCACATTGCCCGGGGGATGTACGGAGCAATTCTGGTCGAACCCAAGGGAGGGTACAGCAAGGCCTATCCGAAACCGGACCGTGAATATCTCCTGGTGCAGAGCCAGTATTTCCCGGATGCGGAGAACTACAAGGCCATGTTGGAGAACCAGGGATGGGCCGGTTCGCTGATTAATGGAAAGATTCTCCACTATGATCCGGTTCATGACGCAAACGCCACTCAGGTCCTTGAATCCAAGCCCGGTGAAAGAGTGCGGATCTATTTCGTGAATGCCAATATCAATATGCCCGTGGCACTGCATCCCATTGCCGGGATATGGGAGCGCGTCTATATCAACGGCAATCCAAAAAATACACTGTATGGAATGCAAACCTACGGGGTCGCAGTGGCTGAAGGGGATACCTTCGATATTGTCTCTCCTGCGGACCGCAGCACCAATGTCGCCATTGTGGATCACACCATGGGAGCCGCCTTGCGGGGTGCCATCACGGTGTTGATGAACAAGCCAGATGCGGATCCAGGAAAGGGGCGAGGCGATCAGATCGTTGTCAAGTAAAGAAATGGTTCTGCCGGATTCCAGAGAGGCGTCCGCGCCTCCCTGGTTTTGGCACGTTTGCAGGCGGCCTTCATGAGGTTGAACAGACTATTGACCGGGGCGGTTGTGGGTGTCTTGACGGTGGGCGCCATTGGGTATGGCATTTGGTACCTATCCCCGCAAACAACCAGCCCAGAGCACAAATATCAGGTTGCTCAAACCACTTGGTACTGCCCCATGCATCCCTCGGTGTCTCAACATGAGCCCGGTACCTGTCCTATTTGCGGTATGGCCTTGGTCGCTTCGGCCTCTGCCGGGTCGCTCCATGAGCATGGCGTGAAGGTTGACAATGCGACACTCCAGAATCTGGGCGTCAGATTGGCGGCAGTGAAGGAAAGGTTGATCGGCGCGCCTTTGCGTGCCTATGGAAATATCGTCGATGACGGAATGACCGTCTTTTCCGTGCGGCCACGCTTCGAGGGGTGGATTCGCAAACTTCATGTTCATTCGGTCGGTGAAACCGTACAGCGCGGGCAAATTCTTTATGAAATCTATTCACCGGACCTGATGTTGCAGCAACGGGCTTATCTCAATGCCATCGATCGAAAAAATCAGTTGGCGCAAACATTGAGCGTTCCGTCCTACGAAGAAAACAAGTTTTTGATGGATACCTTCCAGCAACTGGCCAAGGAGCGTGCCGAACTGGTGGAGGAGGAGGGCATCAGTCTAGAATCCCTGCGGACGATGGAAGATAGTCGTCAAGTCGTCGAAGTCGTCAAGATAGTGGCCCAGCGTGGGGGGGTTGTGACCCAACTCAACGCCACGGAGGGCAGTTTCGTTTCTCCCGGCACGCCGTTCATGACTCTGTCTGATGCAAGTCGGGCATGGGTGGATGTCTCCCTGTATCCAGATCAGTTGAATCGTGTACAAATTGGAAATCCGGTGACGGTATTCGAACCGTCGGGAGAAAACCTGACCAGCACATTGAATTTTGTGAGTCCGGTGGCGGAGAATAATGTCGTTCATGTTCGCGCTCCTCTGGATCTGTCCCATTCCACCCTCAGAATTGGATCCTATGTCGGTGTCTCTATCCGGACAGCGGTTCACAAGGGCCTTGTTCTGCCTCGGTCGGCCATCATTTACGCTGCCCAGGGCAATCGGGTCATGCTCTCCCTGGGCGAAGGACATTTTCTTCCCGTACCCGTGGAAACGGGCGCTGAGGAAGGAGATGAAGTAGAGATTCTGGATGGGCTGAAAGTAGGCGCCAAAGTCGCCGTGAATGGACAATATCTTCTGGATTCGGCGGCTTCAATGAATGCTGCGACAGAACGAATGCACTCTTCGCCATGATTCGCTGGATCATCGATTATGCCATTCGTCATCGCGTGGCTGTGATATTCGGTTGCGTGCTGGTGGCAGCCCTGGGGGGATATTCCGTATTTTCCATTCGTCTCGATGCCATTCCGAATCTGACGGACCTGCAAGTCATCGTCAAGACCCAATACCCTGGACAATCCCCTGAAATCGTCGAAGATCAGGTGACCTACCCCTTGACCACCGCCCTGTTGTCGGTTCCGGAAGCGCAGGCAGTGCGTGGGTTTTCCATGTTTGGCGAATCCTATCTGTACGTGATCTTCAACGAGGGTACGGACCCTTACTGGGCACGTTCGCGCGTGTTGGAATATCTGAGTCGGACTTCCACCCAACTCCCCAAGGGAGTCGTTCCTGTCATTGGTCCAGATGCTTCCGGCGTAGGATGGGTCTTTGAATACGCGCTGGTGGATCGTCAACATCGCCATGATTTGGCCCAACTGCGTGCGATTCAGGATTTTTATCTGAAATACGAACTTCAGGGGGTACCGGGCGTTGCCGAAGTGGCCAGCGTTGGCGGCATCGTCCGGCAATATCAGGTGGAGGTCGATCCCGACCGGATGGCCGCCTTCAAGGTTACTTTCAATCAGGTAGCCCAGGCGATTCGGAACAACAATCGCACGGGGGGCGGGTCAGTGGTTGAATTGGGACGATCAGAGTTCATGATTCGGGCCAGAGGCTATCTATCTTCTCTGGAGGATTTCAGGGGCATCCCGGTGGCGGTGAGCGATAGAGGGGTGCCGGTACGCCTGGAGGATGTCGCCCGTATCGCTACCGGACCAGAGCCGCGGCGCGGCGTGGCGGATTTGAACGGGCAGGGGGAGGTGGTTGGCGGTATTGTGGTCATGCGCTATGACCGTAACGCGCTGGATACCGTTTCACGGGTTCGTGATCGCCTGGAGGAGATCAAGGCAGGGTTGCCGCCCGGGGTGGAGATTCGAGTGACTTATGATCGTTCGAATCTGATCCGCCAGGCCATTCGAACCCTGCGGATCAAGTTGTTGGAAGAGTTTCTGGTGGTGGCCATTGTGTGCTGGTTATTCCTGGGACATTTTCGCTCTGCCTGGGTGGCGATCATCACCCTGCCTTTGGGAATCCTGACGGCCTTCGTGATCATGCGGGTGCAGGGAATCGCGGCCAATATCATGTCGCTGGGTGGGATTGCCATTGCTTTGGGAGCCATGGTGGATGCAGCCATCGTCATGATCGAGAATATGCACAAACATCTGGAACGTTCCGACTGGGGGGGGGACTATTGGGAAGTTGCGCGCCAGAGTGCACAGGAAGTGGGACCGGCGCTGTTTTTTTCCCTGATGGTGATTACGGTATCCTTTTTGCCCGTGTTCGCACTGACCGGTCAGGAAGGTAAACTGTTCGCGCCTCTGGCCTATACCAAGACCTACGCCATGGCAGCTTCGGCATTGTTGGGGATTACCTTGCTGCCCATTCTCATGGGCTATTTCATTCGAGGTCGCATTTCCGAAGAAAACAGCAATCCCTTGAACCGGGGTCTGCAAGCCTGTTACCGTCCCGTGTTGGGGGCCGCTCTGGATCGGCCTCTGCTGACCTCGTTCATGACGATATTGCTTCTTCTATCCATCGCATTCCCCCTCTCCAGGATAGGCAGTGAATTTATGCCCCCGTTATACGAAGGCGATGTGCTTTATATGCCGACGACCCTTCCGGGGCTATCGGTGGATGAAGCCGTCAACCTGCTTCAAGTGACCGATCGACTCATCCGTCGGCTTCCAGAAGTGGCCCAGGTCTTTGGCAAGGCGGGGCGCGCGGACACTGCTACGGATCCGGCTCCCTTATCCATGTTCGAAACCACCATTACCCTCAAACCGCAGAGTGAATGGCCTGCCGGAGAACGTGTGGAAGATTTGATTGCCAAACTGGATCGTGAAGTGAAATTGCCTGGTTTGAGTAATGCCTGGGGTTATCCTATACGAACCCGGATCGACATGGTATCTACCGGGATTCGCACCCCTCTGGGGATTCGGGTTACGGGGCCTGATTCCAGGGGAATCGCCGATTTGACGGAACGGCTCGAGGTTCTTCTGAAGTCTGTGAATGGCGCGCGGAGCGTCTTTGCCGAGCGCGTTGCAGGCGGACATTATCTGGATATCCAGGTAAATCGTCAGCAAGCGGCACGTTATGGCGTGACCATCTCTGACCTCACGGATTTTGTTCAGGGTGCCGTGGGGGGGGCAAATGTGGATACGGTCGTTTCGGGACGCGAACGATTTTCCATCAATCTGCGTTATCCCCGGGACCTGCGACAATCTCTGGAGGCACTGTCGGATAGCCGGATAACCCTGCCCCAAGGGCAGCAAGTTCCTCTGCGTGAACTGGCGCACTTGCAACTGATGGATGGCCCTGCCGAAATCAGAAGCGAGAATGCGCGTCTGGCGGGCTATGTCTATATCACGCTGAGGGGCAATGACATGGGTCGCTTCGTTCAGGACGCCAATCAACGCATTGCCAAATCCCTGCGTATGCCGCCCGGTTATGCTCTGAAATGGGTGGGTCAGTACGAGAATCTTCAACATGCCAAACAGCGCTTGGTGTTGATTCTGCCCTTGACACTGGGCTTGATCGCCTTGTTGCTCTATCAGATATTCGGGCGCTGGCCAAAGGTGGTCCTGGTGATGCTTTGTTTGCCATTTTCTCTGGTGGGGGGCGTCTGGTTGGTCTATGCATTGGGTTATGCATTCTCTGTGGCTGTAGCCATTGGGTTTATCGCATTGGCGGGGGTGGCCGCCGAATTTGGCGTGGTCATGATCCTTTATCTCGATCGAGCCGTCTTGGCCAAACGAGAGGCGGGGGAAATGATTCATTTGAGCGATCTGCGTGCGGCGGTCACGCAGGGAGCCATTCAACGGTTGAGACCAAAAACCATGACGGTCTTCGTGATTGTCAGTGGTCTCATGCCTGTACTGCTGGGAGAAGGCGTTGGGGCGGATGTCATGAAGCGAGTGGCGGCTCCCCTGGTGGGGGGGATGACCACAGCACCCCTATTGTCCCTTCTGGTGATTCCAACCTTGTATTACTGGTGGCAACAATCGACTTTCAAAGGAGAAAACGCATGAAACGCTGTTCACTGATTCTATTTACGGGATTCATGGCACTGCAAACAACCTCTCCCTCATGGGCGGATGACATGAACATGGATATGTCGGGAGGGATGGATCACATGACGTCCGGTTCCGAACAGCCGATGGAAGCGGCCAAAGGGGTGAAAGGGGTGATTCGCCAAATAGATCGCACCAAAGGAATCATGACCATATCTCATGAACCGATCCCGAGTTTGGGTTGGTCTGCCATGACCATGGATTTTTCGGTCAAGAATCCCGCGTGGCTAGGCTCCTTCAAAGCAGGGCAGTCCATCCATTTTGACTTTGTCCGACAACGGGGTGCCTATGTCATTACGGCAGTGAAATAATCGCGTCAGGCATTCAATTCGGGGAGGAAAGTGCGTCAATCGACCCGTTGCGAATGAGGGGCAGGGTGATCGCGATCACCCGCTCAAACTCGTCCAAGGGCATCGGGTCGCCGAAGAAATATCCCTGAAAATTGACACAGTGATGCTGGAGGAGAAAATCCTTTTGTTCGGCTGTTTCTACCCCTTCTGCGATCACTTCCATGCCGAGGTTATTCCCCATGGCGATGATGGTTTGTATGATGACTGCCGCATCGTCATTTTCGGAGATGTCGTGAACAAAACTCTGATCTATTTTTATCTGGTCAAGGGGTAACCTTTTGAGGCCGGATAAAGATGAATGTCCCGTGCCAAAGTCATCCATCGCAAATTTAACGAACAAGGTTAGATCGTGCGCAAGCCACGATCTGAACCGTTTGTTGGACAAGCCCGGCAAGTCCCCTGTGACCCTTGTTATGGAAATATCTCTCTGACTGCGGTGGTGCCGATGGGGATCATCCCCCACCATGCCCCCAATTTCACCACCTGAATGTTGCCATTGCAGCAACCCGTTGCGCTCAACCCGGCATTTTTGTTGCGTTTCCACCCGATTTCGCTCTTTTGCAGGGCGAGTATGCCCGTACCTGCCAAGTATGGCAGGTTGGCGAAGTGTGTTACGTTACATGGTCGTCTCCCCCTCTGCGACACCTTGCCTGAAATTCCCTGACGCAAACTGCCGGGCGAATACTGATTTGAGGCGGGTGAGCACGATCCTCATTGTCCCACCGCAACATTTACAGCGTATCGTCGGGCGGGGTCTCGGTGGAGGAATCACGACCCGTTTGATGAGTTGTACCAACTGAACCAATTTGCTGTTGGGATGCAAAAAGCCAAAGTTTCGGGCACGGCGGTAACCTTTGGGCAGAATGTGTTGCAGAATCAGGCGCAAGAATGCCACGCCACTGAGGGTACGGGTTTCAGTCCGTTTGGTTTGGCTGTTTTGGTAACGGAACGTCACCTGCCCCTTATCGCAGGACAGGATATCTTTCTCCTGTATCACGCCCCGATACAGATAACGACCGAGGTAAATC
>NZ_DAHVHV010000130.1:0-874 GCF_027317285.1 Ferrovum sp.
TCAAGATGCCATAGTCCTTTATGCCGCCCCAGCAGTCGAAGATGTGGGCGACCTGGTTAAGTTGAAGAAATCTAGAGCCATTATTGATAACACCAACTTTCGAAGGGCATCCGAATTGAACGGTCACCACAGAAACACATACATTAAGGCGGGGACATACTCTCAGGCTTGCAGCGACCCACAGCGGCTCGACAACTTTCGTCTTATTGAATTAATTGAGAATGTTGAGCCAAAGGCACAGCGGGGTAATGGCCAGTTCTTAGTTGAGTTTGCGACGCGTATCAACTCCTCGATGAGAGAGGCCAGAGGTATAGGCTATCTGAGAACTGCTTTCGTAGAACGCATGAGCGAGTTCAAAGAATACGAGCTTGAACGATACGAGCTATTTTTCGCCAAGCTCACCATGAGCGTATTCAGAGAGGTTACCGGGAGTCAGTGGGTAATTCCGCTGCACAATGGTGCAAATGCATAACCCTGCGGCCCACCGGACGCTGCGCGATAAAGCCGCGCAGCACCGGTGCTCCCCACGTTAGCAATCAAGAAAGGTATCTCTCGATGACCGCCACCAAAGAAAAGAAGAAGCAGGTCTATCATTCGTGTGCCTCATGCGATAGAGATACGTGGCACTCCGTTCTTCAACAGTATGTTGAATCGGAATACGAATACCGAATGGATACGATCTATCAAATCGTCCAATGCTGCGGTTGCCATACCGTCAGCTTCCGAAAGGTGGTTCGTGATTACGAAAGTGCATATCCCATCGACGACAGCGAATGGAATGTGCCCGAAGATATCTCTTGCTTCCCAAGCATATTGAAGGGGCATCGCGAACTTGAAGATGTCTGGGATCTGCCTGGTACCGTTCGCGAGATTT
>NZ_DAHVHV010000131.1:0-865 GCF_027317285.1 Ferrovum sp.
GTCGCTTCTCCCTTAGTTTGGTTTTCTTGGTTTGCCGCACGCCAATATGGGCATGTGTTGCGTGTAAGTGAGGATTATGCCTTCAAAGAAGCTGCCGCGATGGCGTTTGCTGGTTATCGCAACGAAATGGGGGCTGACGAGGATATGCTCAAACTGCTCCAGGAGTCAGCAATTCGTAACTTTGGCTCTAATCCTACCGAAATGCTTCTGAAAAAAGCTGATGCAGCCTCTCCACTGCACGATGCCCTTGAAGTGACGTTGGAAAAATTAGATCCCAAGCAACTCGTTGAGTTGATAACCGCACTTGCTTCCACATTAAAAAAATAGGAGGCTGCCAAAATGAGTACATTTAATTACCCCCGGCTCTGCCGGGGAGGCAGTAGAAGTTTGACATTTACAGGGGTCGCCCATCGGTCAGACTTCCTTTGCTATTGGCGTTCACAGTTGCCGCTGTATTGGTGGTTTTCTGACCCTCACCAGAAACTGATGTTCTTTCCCGAGGCCAGAGTCCGGGTTTATCTGTATGGACAAACCCGTGGATGCTCGAAAATCCCAGGGGAAGCACCACTAGATGGATTATGGCCGACGCCCCACTTTGCCACTATTTAGTCGTCCCTGAATTATTACTGTTACTATTTTGAGCGGGATGAGGAACCGAAGTTGGTATCGCCTGTTGAGCAACTGGCTGCTGCGGTTTTAACTTTGCCGCACCATTAAAACTTTCTTTTAAAGAAGCCATCCCGTTTACGCTGTCAAATACTGCCACCGTAGATTGCTTAGATTTTTCGTTTACCATTTGTTTATCCCTCCCGGAGTAAGAAGTAATTGCAGAAGAAATGCCAATAATTGACGCAAACAGTACTCC
>NZ_DAHVHV010000132.1:0-865 GCF_027317285.1 Ferrovum sp.
CTCGTGCCGAGTCCCAAGTGGAAATTGTGCATCGTGGGAAGTCAAAGCGTTTGGGAATCAAGGCGATGTCGAAGTTGAGAAGACGGCAGGCAATTGAAGCGGTGATTGGGCACTTGAAGTCGGATCACAGGATGGACCGGTGTCATTTGAAGGGAAGTCTTGGGTGTTAGGACCCTGATTATTCCACCGGTCAAATCCCACAGTAATCCACGCGGCACAGGGGCTGATTTCCCGGAATGATTCCCCAGGTGGAAGAGCGTGAGAAGGTGATGGAATGCGGGCCGAGGTGATGACTGGTTGGGAGAGAGGCGCAAACTGTGGACGGGTAATCCCCCCTGTAAAAAGTTGGGAATAGAAGTAGAATTTTCTCGATATGAGGAGGTTCTACATGAAGCTGAAGAATTCCGGTCCGGGTTTTGCAAGAGATTTGTCGTGTTTTGGTAAAACAGAGAATCGGCTGCAGTCTTAATATCCGGCCTTGTTGCAAACTGGATTTCTGACTGCGGGCCCTGATGGAATTCGCCCGGGAGGCGTCCATATAAGAGGTATGATGCAAACCGACATCGTCATGCCCACTGGCTGCGGATGATGGAAGTTGGATGGCCAAACTGTGCCACCGCCCCTCATTGGGCCGCGTTGACTGCGGTTACTCATATCCTGACGTCCGTGAAAGGCCGACCGACCGATGTATTCTACATACTGGCGGACAGTGCTACTGTATGAGATACTTTGGTAGACTTGGCAAACAAACGCCATCATCGGCAAAGATAGGGCAATGGCAGACACAGAAGGGGAAATCCTGACTCTAGACGAGGTCGCCGTGTACCTGAAAGCGGGGAAACGGACGGTCTATCGCCTGGCAGCA
>NZ_DAHVHV010000133.1:0-845 GCF_027317285.1 Ferrovum sp.
GATCTCGGCTGCCCGGTTTGCCTCGATTGCTGCCTGTCACTCAGCATCAAGATGCATTTCCGCAATATGAACCAAAACCGCTGTTTAAATCACGATATTGAACAAACACGTTCAAATGGTATTTTGCAGTTGAAATTGCTGGCGGGTTTGCGATTGGAATGGGGTTGTTACTGGCTTTGTAAAACCGCGTAAATATGGCTGCAGATTTAATTTTGGCAATAAGACATACATGGATGCCCCCAGTTTGCAACAACTTTTAATCAATAATTTTGAAAAGGTAAAGATTTCAGCCATACATCCAGACTTTATATGAAGCTTTTAGCTTCTGTCCCTGATAAATATTGACCTGTCAAGTATTTCAATAATAATGTGTTAGTCCCAAATAATAATCTTCTAAATCATCTTGCAGTGTGTGGGTAGCAGAACGGACGGCATGCCGACGGTTGATTAGTCTGACATGACTGCTCGGCTTTTCGATTGACACAGCCCACGACTACTTATTCTATACTAAAGTTTCGGAGTTCATATTAGGGTAAATAAATCACTTAAGTCAATGATTTTTATGTTTTTAATCGCATTATTTTGACATCAAGTTGCAGTGTTTGCATAAAGAACTCCTGTATGTGTCTATCAATGGTTTGGGTGATTTTTCCAAACGAATCCCTGATATGTATTGACCTGTCAAGTATTTCAATAATAATGTGTTAGTCCCAAATAATAATCTCCTAAATCATCTTGCAGTGTGTGGGTAGCAGAACGGACGGCATACCGACGGTTGATCAGTCTGATATGCGCGGGTTGGTTACCGCATGACAACCGATTCGTCGGGGAGCTGCCTCGCTCTA
>NZ_DAHVHV010000134.1:0-841 GCF_027317285.1 Ferrovum sp.
GTGGAAACGCATGAACAGTTGGTATTCCTGCAGAACCAGGGGTGTAGCGAAGGACAGGGGTTTTATTTCAGTCAGCCAGTATCTGAGAAAAAAATGACTATGTTGCTTCGAACGGATCGCACAATACATTTTTGATTTTATGTCACAAATCGTTGTCCGATAGAATTTTAATTCACTTGGCGAGGCCCGCCGGATTTCAGTTCATTCAAGGAGAACAATATGCTTGTCAAATTTACAACCCGCGCCTACGCAGACATCACCATGTTCGGGGATGTTGCGCTCGACATGCTGAAAATGATGGGGCATAGCGCAACCGTGCCCGGCGCAATTCTGGCTGCCGATGTTCCTGCGGCAGTGGATCGACTGACGGCCGCCATAGAGGCAGGAAAAGGCGCATCACCCATTGAAAACGAGAATGCGGACGAACCGGAGGTCAGCATTGCTCATCGCGGACTGCCACTGATCAAACTGCTTTCTGCCGCAGCAAAAGCGGACGCTGACGTCCTGTGGGCCATATCATCCTCCAGTGTTCCATAGAGAATCTGTAACTTCAGGCGGATGCCGTTCCGCGTTGCGCCAGATCGATGGTCAGAACTCATCAGCGATGAGATAGCCATGTATCAAATTGGTTTGCGGGAAGTGGCTGGCTGAAATAATACCCCTGACCCTCGTCACATCCCTGGTTTTGCAGGAATACCAACTGTTCATGCGTTTCCACGCCTTCGGCGATGGTTTTCAGGCCCAGGCTCTTGGCCATGCTGATGATGGCCGAAATGATGGCCCGATCTTCCTCAGCCGTGCTGATGTTCTGCACAAAGGACTGGTCGATCTTGAGTTTGTA
>NZ_DAHVHV010000135.1:0-835 GCF_027317285.1 Ferrovum sp.
GCCTCACATGCAAGGAAGTGCAATGGGAAACGGCGCTGAGATGACCTCAAAAATGGCACATGGAATTGGCACGGTGAAGGGCGTAGATACCAAAAAAGGCACGATCACTCTTGCTCACCAACCCATAAAGGAATTGAATTGGCCTGCCATGACCATGACCTTCAAGGTCGCAAAATCAGAGTTGCTTAATGGCGTTACCGTTGGACAGCATGTGAATTTTACACTACAAGGAAACGATATGAACCCTGTAGTTACAGCGATCAGTGTCACCAAATAGTCAGTGGAATCCTCCCCGACCTCAGCCTTTGTCTGCCAGGGGCTGGCTGTAACTGGGAGCCTGTAGGTGCCGTACAACCGAACCCTGAACGACCGTTCGGTTGACGGCTTGGAGGGTGCCGGCGGACCCCGCCGCCCTTCCGGGGCCCTCGGGGTGTCGGTGGGAGAGTTGGTGGATCAGTACCGAGTGAGGGCGCGCGATTGATTTGAAACCAGCCCGTCATTCATGGAACGGCGAAATTTGTCGGAAAATTTTACACATCCGCCGATCGTTGTCCGGGGGGAATATTTTTAACCTGTTGATTATAAAGTATAAATATTTTACGGCATGAATATTGCATTAATTTCGGCAGCCAGTTTTCTGGAACTGAAAATGCCGGGGAGAATCTTCTCCAGGACCGGTGGTTGATTGCGAAGGGGAGAGGAGACAAAAAATGCATACAGAACGATTGAGCCAACTGCGTTTCAAAGCCAGCATGCCGGTGGCGCTTTTTTGCGGGATGCTGTCCCTGGCGGCCAGTTTCAATGCCAGCGCCACGATCACTTGTGGTGACGCCTT
>NZ_DAHVHV010000136.1:0-825 GCF_027317285.1 Ferrovum sp.
CATCGAGTATCGCCCGGCCATTTGGTCGGGCGCGGATTGAAACTGGACAATCGCCGTGCCGGTAGCCGTTGTCCCTCGTATCGCCCGGCCATTTGGTCGGGCGCGGATTGAAACATCTCTGGAGACAAGCCGTTTATTCACGACGGTAGTATCGCCCGGCCATTTGGTCGGGCGCGGATTGAAACATCATATCGACGGCCCAAACGGGCATTTCCTCGGTATCGCCCGGCCATTTGGTCGGGCGCGGATTGAAACACAGACGGCCAGGTGATCCAATGAGGACGGGGAGGTATCGCCCGGCCATTTGGTCGGGCGCGGATTGAAACCGCTGTGCCTGCTGAATCAGCACTGTGCCTGATGTATCGCCCGGCCATTTGGTCGGGCGCGGATTGAAACGGACAAAATACGATGCGTTGTGAAAGGTTCGTTTGTATCGCCCGGCCATTTGGTCGGGCGCGGATTGAAACTAGGATGAGCATGTTATCCATCTGACACCCAGGAGTATCGCCCGGCCATTTGGTCGGGCGCGGATTGAAACGTCAGATCAGGGCGACTTGGGGCATAGTGTCGAGGGTATCGCCCGGCCATTTGGTCGGGCGCGGATTGAAACAATTTCAATGCGGTTGCCTTCTTTACGCACGATGCGTATCGCCCGGCCATTTGGTCGGGCGCGGATTGAAACATTTTGGCAGTAGTTTTTGACAGCGAATTTGGAGGTATCGCCCGGCCATTTGGTCGGGCGCGGATTGAAACCCTTGAGCTATAACTGCGCGCGAGCGTTGCACAGGTATCGCCCGGCCATTTGGTCGGGCGCGGATTGAAACT
>NZ_DAHVHV010000137.1:0-823 GCF_027317285.1 Ferrovum sp.
CCAGCACCCCCATGAATACCCGGCAAATGTGGCATGATCTGTGTACGTCGCAATGCCAGTAAACGTTGGTAATATTCCAGCCAAGCCTGATGCCGGGATTGATTCAAGCAGTCCCAATCAAGTTTGCACCCTTCGAAGGTGGCCAAATCGTTGGGATCTGGAATACTCGCCAGCGCAGCGGGGTCGGTAAAGGCACGAAAACCGGAAAATTCGCGTCGTCGCCCCTCAGTGACCGTACTGGCCAATTCACCCTGGAAATCGCAGAAAAACTGAAAGGGCGTTGCCGCAGCGAATTCTTCGCCCATGAATAGCATCGGTGGGGATGGGGCCAGCAGTAATATAGCCAGCGCCACTTGCAGCGATTTTTCTGGGGCCAACCGGGCCATACGTTCGCCGTAAGCGCGATTGCCTATCTGGTCGTGGGTCTGGGTGAAGTTGATGAACGCACTGAGCGGCAAGTGTCGGCTTGGTTCGCCACGCAGTTGCCCGGCACGAAAAGCAGAAGGCTCGCCCTGAAAAGCAAAGCCTTCCGCCAGACAACGGGCCAGATGACGGGTTGGCTGATCGGCATAATCCGCATAGTAGCCATCCGATTCACCAGTCAGCAATAGATGCAAGGCGTGGTGGCAATCGTCATTCCACTGGGCGGCAAGGGTTCCTTGTTGTAAATAACTGGCAATATTGGCATCGTTTTCCAGTATCAGGTGCACTTGCCGGGTGCTTCCAGGTCCTGCCTGTACAGCCGCAGCCAGTTCAATCACGATATCCGGTCGGCTGTTATCGGCAATGGCGTGCACTGCATCGAGCCGCAACCCGTCGAAAT
>NZ_DAHVHV010000138.1:0-759 GCF_027317285.1 Ferrovum sp.
AGGCATGGTCGCGGGCGAAATCGCTTCAACACTGCACATTCCTCCCACCAATCTGTCCTTCCATCTCAAGGCGCTGACACAGGCAGGACTACTCACCGTGGCGCAAGAGGGACGATTTCAGCGCTACCAGGCCAATATCCCACTGATGCTGGACCTGATTGCCTATCTGACCGAAGAGTGTTGTGCCGGCCATCCCGAGCAATGCCTGCCCCAGTGCGCTGCTCCCCCTTCTCCCGTTCTTTTCTTCAACGCTCGCGAGTTCTGACCGATGAATGTTCTCTTCCTCTGTACGGGCAACTCCTGCCGCTCGATCCTAGCCGAAGCCACCTTCAACCACCTGGCCCCCGCCGGTTGGAAAGCCATGAGCGCTGGCAGCCGACCCACCGGACAAATCCACCCACGCTCCCTGGCTTTACTCGCCCGTCTGGGCATCTCTGCTGCGGAGTATCACAGCAAGTCATGGAACGATCTGCCGACCCCACCGGATATCGTGATCACCGTATGTTCCAGCGCCGCAGGAGAAACCTGTCCGGCTTACCTCGGCCCTGTGCTGCGCACCCACTGGGGCGTTGAAGACCCTGCCCACGCAACCGGAAGCGACGAAGAAATCGACGCTGCATTTATGACGGCCTACCGCATTTTACGTTTGCGCATCGAAACATTTTTGGCGTTACCGTTGGCTGAACTGCAACGGGACAAGACGAAACTCAAGGCTGAACTTGACCGCATCGGTACCTTGATCCCCTGACTTTCTTCTCA
>NZ_DAHVHV010000139.1:0-747 GCF_027317285.1 Ferrovum sp.
TTCGTTTTAACCCGAACTGCCTTTCTGATCTTCATCTCTTGAATGGAAACCGGATAGGTCACATGGAGGTAAGGGTACGGCGTATTGCAAACCCGCAACACGCTCGTAGTAAAGGCATAGGCGTTTTTTCCCGAGAAATATCTCATGACAATATTCTGCCCCTCGTGCGCCAAGATCACACGGCCATTGAATTCAGGGGCAGTCACCAAGATGCTCCGCTTCTCGCAATAACCGATCAGTCTGACGCTGTATTTTTTTGGGGTTTTGCCTTCCCACATTTGTGCTTGCAATAACTCGTCCACTTGCAGATTAAGGGAAGCAAAACTGGGCATCATCATGGACGGTTCGGCCTTCTCGCTAGAACTATTGGATCTTAGGTACATAGTGTGGTGGTTGAGGCGATTCACGGCCTGCTATTCCCTGTTTCGGTCGCCTGCGCTCACCCAATTCATGATCATAACCGATGGGCCGGAAACCCGCATGAATCCTGGATGCGACCTCTTGAACGCTCAAGAGGCAAACAGAGAACAGAGGGCAGAAACCGGGGAAAGTGGTACCGGAAACCGGGTCTGTGGCAGGGTGGCGCTCAAGAGAAAAACTGCCGGAACCCCGCCAACAGTGGCGTTGCGGGCAAAAAAAATCCCAACCGATACGGGTTGGGATTTAAGGCAATGGTGGAGGCGGCGGGAATCGAACCCGCGTCCGTCAGTCCTCTACAAGCAGATCTACATACTTAGTCAGGCTCTT
>NZ_DAHVHV010000013.1:0-42595 GCF_027317285.1 Ferrovum sp.
ATCTCTCGGAAGAATGTCGGCCATAAATGTAATAAAAACTGACACTTCTTCCGGGTCACTGCGTCTTGTCGTGCTTCTGAGTTACCGAAAATCGCTTCGAGCAAGGAGAGGCTGTCGCAGGTCGCGAGGGCGATCAGCGCGGAGGCATCCGAAACCAGAATCATGTTGGGTTAAATTCAGCCAGTTCTTCCAGCAACTCATCGCGCGTGATGTCGATGACGGGTATCCGGTTTGGCGCAATCTTCCCCCTATCGCGCCATTTAAATGGCGCGTATTTTGACAAAACGCGCCAATAAGACTAGTCTTTTGGCACGATAAATCGATTATCGCGCCAAACAAAGCCTAATCATGCCAAAAAAGCTCCTCGAAAATTTAACCGAACGGATAGAGAGCGAGATTGCTCGGCACCCTGATGGTGTGGGCATCGACGATCTGCACGCTGCCCTTGTTGGCATCGTTAGCCGTCGTACCTTACAGCGGCGCTTAAGTGAGTTGGTTAGCCAGAAAAATATTGCCCCAATTGGCAAGGGGCCGCGCCTACGTTACCGCGCACCCGTCATCATCGAACTCCAAAGCCATATGCATGGCAGCGGGAAGGTGGAGGGGGGCTTGGATGGTTACCTCCCTGTTTCTCAGGCAGGCCAAGAAGTCCTTGACTACGTTCGCCAACCCATCCAGGGACGCAAGCCTGTAGGATATGATCGCGAATTGCTGGAATCGTATCACCCTAACGAAACACGCTACCTTGCGCAGGATATCCGCGATCACCTGCATAACATTGGTCGTTCTCCCGATGGCGCGCGACCAGCTGGTACCTATGCACGTGACATTTTGGGACGCCTGCTGATTGATCTGTCCTGGGCATCAAGCAAACTCGAAGGCAACACCTATACCCGACTCGACACGCAGAATCTGATCGAACTGGGTCAGTTGGCCGAAGGGAAGGATCGCCGGGAAGCGCAGATGATTATGAATCACAAGGCAGCGATCGAATTTCTGGTGGAACAGCCTGAGGACATTGGCTTCAATCCATTTACCTTTTTTAACCTGCATGCCCTCCTGTCGGAAAACCTGCTTGCAGACCCGAGCGAAAGCGGGCGGTTGCGCCAGCGCATCGTGGAGGTAAGCGGTACTGTATTTCATCCGCTGGGTATACCGCAGCAGGTCGACCATTATTTCCGCATGACCCTGGAAAAAGCTGCTGCAATCGAAGACCCTTTTGAGCAGGCCTTTTTCGTTATGGTTCATATTCCCTACCTGCAACCATTTGTGGACGTCAATAAACGGGTATCCAGGCTGGGTGCCAACATCCCGCTGATTCAACATAACCTCTGCCCACTCTCGTTTATCGATGTGCCAGAACGCGCCTACGTGGAGGGCACACTCGGCATCTATGAGCTCAAGCGCATGGACCTGCTGCGTGATGTATTCGTCTGGTCATACGAGCGTTCATGCCAGCGCTACATGGCCATCCGCGAAACCATCGCCGAACCGGATCCTGTTCGACAGCGCTACCGTGAGTCACTGGTATCGGTGGTTTCGGAGATCGTGCGCGCGCTTCAGGTGCCAACTCCGCAGACGGTACGCACCGTGGCGGGGAGCCTAGTACCGGCGGAAGTCCTCGATCGTGTGGTTGAACTAGCACTCGCCGATCTGCATGATCTGCATGATGGAAACATTACTCGCTACCGGCTCCGTTTATCCGAGTACCGAGCGTGGCAGCCGATGCAAGACTCGGCGGAATCACTCTAAGTGGAAGCAAATTGGAACCGAGTCGGTGTTGCGTGAGCGTTAGTCAGGCAAAGTGACCCTGCCCCGCATCACTCCGCAGCATTACTCACCAGCTGAATTAGTCGGATTCACATTGGCAAACCATACGCCACCATTTCTTCAAGGCCAGATTTTCTCTGGCCTTTTTAACGTCCCGCGCCGGGCCAGTGCTGGTGGGGTTTCGGGGCATAGGGCACACTGTTACGCGCAATTCCAAGATCCTTTGCTAATGTGCGCAGCGCACTGTCCGGTTGAACGGTATGCTGGCATCAGCGGGAATCGGAAATAACGCCGCTCAGCGTCTTGTCGTGCTTCTGTTGCAGTGCTTCCCAGCGCTGGAACGCCTGTTCCAACTGGTGGGTGAGTTCGCTCTGCCGCTGGCTGAGGCGCTTTATCTCGTCGGGCGCGTTACGGTAGAGGGCGCCATCGGCCAGTTTTTTGGCCAGTTCGGCTTCCTCGCTTTCCAGACGGGCGATGGTGTCCGGAAGGGCATCCAATTCCTTCTGCTCCTTGTAGGACAAGCGTTCGGCAGGGGCTTTACGCGGTTTGGGCGAAGAGGGTTGGTTCGTTCTGGCAGGTTCAACGGCGGAACTGGGGAGTTGCTCCTTATTTTGTTGTGTTTTTTTTCGCTGCGCCAGATAGCGGATCCAGTCGCTGTAGCCGCCGGCATTTTCCGTGACGACGCCCTGACCCTCCAGGACGATGACCTGGGTGACCACTGCGTCCAGAAAGGCGCGATCATGGCTGACCAGGAACAGGGTGCCGGGATATTCGATGAGCAGGGATTCCAGCAACTCCAGGGTTTCGATATCCAGATCGTTGGTGGGTTCGTCCAGGACCAGGACGTTGGAAGGCCGGGCAAACAGGCGCGCGAGGAGCAGGCGGTTGCGTTCCCCACCCGACAGGGAGGCCACTTTGGCCCGTGCCCGCTCAGGCGGAAACAAAAAATCGCCCAGATAACTGATGACATGTTTGCGGGTACCACCGATCTCGACGAAATCGGATCCCGGACTGATGGTTTCCACCAGGGTGGCCGAGGGGTCCAGCTGTTCGCGCCATTGGTCGAAGTAGGCTATGTTCAGGCGGGTGCCGCTGCGCACGGTTCCTTCATCGGGTGCGTGCAATCCCAGCAAGGTCCGCAGCAGGGTGGTTTTTCCTGCGCCGTTGGCCCCCATGATGCCGATCTTGTCGCCACGCTGGATGCGGGTGGAAAAGCCCTGCACGAGGATCTGGTTTTCGTGGCGCAGGGTGACCTCCTTCAATTCGGCGATCAGTTCCCCGGATCGATCACCGGAATCCAAGGCCAGACGGACCGACCCCATTTGATCCCGGCGCAGGGCACGTTCGCGACGCAGTTCCTCGAGGCGTCGTACCCGTCCCTCATTGCGGGTGCGGCGTGCCTGGACCCCCTTGCGAATCCATACTTCCTCCTGGCTGAGCAACTTGTCGAAACGACGCTGTTCGAGGGCTTCCGAGGCCAGTTGTTCGGCCTTGCGGCGCAGGTAGTCGGTAAAGGAGGTCCCGAAAGTCGATAATTTACCCCGATCCAGTTCCACCACACGAGTGACGACCTGATCCAGAAAATGCCGGTCATGGGTGATGAACAGTACGGCGCCGGGGAAATTTCTCAAGGCACCTTCCAATCGTTCGATGGCCGCCACATCCAGATGGTTGGTGGGTTCATCCAGGATCAGCAGGTCGGGTTCGCTGACCAGGGCGCGGGCCAGGGCGACACGTTTTTTCCAGCCCCCGGACAGTTGGCCGACCCGTCCCTCCGGTTCGAGTCCCATCTGGGACAGTTGCCGTTCCACCTGATACGAGGCCACGGGCAATCCGCATTCCGTCAGCCCCTGGGCCACCGCATCGAAGATCGACGACTCGGGGTCCAGTTCGGGTTCTTGCGGGACGTAGCCCATTCTGAGGCCAGGCTGGCGCCAGACCTTGCCCTCATCCGGTGCAAGAATCCCCAGCACGAGGCGCAGGAGGGTGGATTTTCCGCCGCCGTTGCGACCGATCAGTCCGATCCGTTCACCAGAATCGATCTGGAAATCGATGTGATCGAGCAGGGGATCCAGCCCGAAGGCCAGGGAGACAGCATCCAGGGTGATGAGAGGCATGGGCAGTAATCAAAAAATATTCAAAGATGGGCAATGACGCGCGCAGGGGAGGTATGGTACCGCAATGGCTGGGATTTTGTTGGAGTGTGGTATTCAATTCGTCGGGACTGAACGGGAATTACCATTCAATACGACTAGATTTGGTCTTGATCAAGCGGCATAAAAAACCCGAGAGATCACATCTCTCGGGCCTGGAGTACAGCCCAGGAGACGCGAGGCCTCCTGGATGTGACTGTTACTGCATGACGTGTACTTTCTTTTCTTCACGAACCGTGTAGTGGACTTCCACATGACGGTTCTGAGCACGACCTTCGGCGGTCTTGTTGGAAGCCACGGGGTTTTCCATGCCATAACCCTTGGTATGGATACGATCCGCCGCCACACCATGCTTGACCAGATAGGCCTTGACGGCATCGGCACGACGCTGGGACAACTTCACGTTGTAAGCCTTGGGTCCGACGCTGTCGGTATAACCGTCCACGTTGATATCGGCTTCAGGATATTGCTTGGAGAAGTCCACGACCTGTGTCAACTTTTCGTCGGCGGTCTTGTTCAACACGGCTGAATCGAACTTGAAGTTGGCCCCATCGAGGCTGACGGGTTTCTCTTCGGTGATGATGCGCCACCGTTCTTGCGGGGTCGGGGCAGGAGCCACCACGGGTTCGGGTGCGGGAGCAACCACGGGTGCCGGCGCTGCGGCAGCGACATGGCGGGGCGGCTTGGCCGCTCCGAAGTAGTAGTTTACACCCAAGGTATAGACATTGTTGTTCATGGTGTTGGAATTATTGGACACCGACATGGTGTTCCATTCGCCCGCCACACTCCAATGGGGAGCAAACAGATACTCGACTCCCAGTCCACCATTGGCCCCATTACCCGACAATCCAGAGGCAGAACCAGTTCCAACCAGGTGACCATAGCCCAATTTCGCGTAAGGCATCAACTTGTCGGTGACCGGGATCCCGAACTTCAGGCCCAGGCCGTAGTCGTGGCTACCATAACCCTGGTTGCCTGAGAAATAACCGGAGCGACCGGTTCCGTTGTAGCCATACCCGGCATCGATGCCCAGCACGGTGCGACCCAAGGCCCAACCATAACCGGCTTCGAGCCCAAGGGCTGTGCCGTAGTTTTGATTGTTGGGGATCCCGGGGGTTGCGCCGCCTGTCAAGGCGCGGGGATTACCCACGCCCATGTTGGAGTCGTTGACCCCGGCCTTGGCGCCCACATAGGCCCCGGTGAAGGGACCATGGTAGCGGGTCAGGAAATTATCTACATCACCCATGGCATCCTTGGCACCGTTTTCGACTGTGGTTCCGGCGGTTTCAACTCCGTTGACTACGGTGGTTCCAGCGGATTCCACGCCATTTACCACGGTGGTCCCTGCAGATTTGACATCACTTTCGGTGGTGGACAATACGCCGTCGGCAAAGGCCGAGGCAACGGGCAGGCCCATGAGGGCCAACACCAGCAATTTTTTTTCGAATTTCATAAAGTACTCTCCATAACTTGGTTGTTGTGACGCTAAGACTACCGCCAGCAGACCGTAGGTGATCGGCTTCTGGCTCATTGCCTCTTTACTGGGTGCCGCTGTCGGACAGCCCCAAACTTCGTCACAGTGTAAAGACTTTCCACCTGTGATGCCAGCCACATATGCCGATCGGTGCTTTTGAGTGGGGGGCTCTGTTGTATATTTACAACAATCAAAGGGGGTAAATATCCCTTTGATTTTTCGCCCCGGCATCCAATGCAGGATTCCTCTGTGCGGTGACAGAGGCGAGATGATGATAGAATGTGCAGGCGTGTCCCCGTAGTTAAATGGATATAACAGCCCCCTCCTGAACATCATTGGGCACCGGTCGTCGAAAGAGGTCGGTGAATGCATTCAAAGTCGGTGAACCCCCTGTGCCTGGCACGAGGCAATACCGAGCAAAGTTCCAGAGCGCTGGAAAATGTGTAGAGACTTGACGGATGCGGCCTGTCATCCCCGTGCGGGATTAGGGTCAAGGTAAAGTCCAGCCCACGAACGAAAGGATTTTCGGCGGCGAAAGCCGAAGTGGGATGAAGGGGCAGTTACAGGTTCGATTCCCGTCGGGGGCGCCACCGCACTTTTTACATTTCTGGTTTTTTCTGATGTGGCGGGAAAATTTTGAGTCATGGTTGCGTTTTTCTGCTGCTCGCTCTAGTATTGCAAATCGAAACTACAACCTTCTTTTTGTAAATGATTCCCCGTCGAGCTGCTCAAACCCTGAAAAGACTGGCCAAAGGCTTTCCGGTCATTGCTGTGACCGGACCGCGCCAATCGGGAAAAACCACCTTGGCCAAGACGGTTTTTTGTGACAAGACCTATGTTTCCCTGGAAAATCCGGATGAACTTGAGTTTGCCGAGAGTGATCCACGACGATTTTTACAGCGATTAGGTGACGGCGCCATTCTGGATGAGGTGCAACGCTGTCCCTCATTGCTGTCATGGTTACAGGGATTGGTGGATGAGCGGGGCCGCATGGGCAACTTCGTGTTGACAGGATCCGCTCAGTTCGAGTTGATGTCGGGTATGACTCAGTCGCTGGCAGGGCGAGTGGGACGGGTTGAATTGTTGCCCTTGTCTCGGAGTGAATTGGTCGATGTGGAAAAACTTTCTCTCTCGCTGGAAACGACTCTCTACTGCGGGGGGTATCCGGCTTTGTATGATCGTGATCTGGCACCAGAGGACTGGTTTGCCAACTATGTCTCCACCTATCTGGAACGGGATGTGCGTCAACTGATAGCGGTGCGTGACCTGACCCAGTTTCAGCGGTTTGTGAAGATGTGTGCAGCGCGTTCCGGTCAGATGCTCAATCTTGCCGCGTTGGGTGTCGACTGCGGCATTTCAGCGGTGACTGCCCGGCAGTGGCTTACGGTGCTTGAAGCCAGTTATTTGGTTATGCGTTTGCCACCCTATTACCGCAATTTTGGCAAACGCCTGGTCAAAACCCCCAAACTTTATTTTTTGGATGTCGGGCTTATGGCTTGGTTATTGGGTATTCGCCATGCTGCCGCGATTGAAACTCATGCCTCACGAGGCGCCCTGTTTGAAACTTTTGTGGTGAGCGAGTTGGTCAAACAACGGTTCAATGCAGGTCGTCCCCATGACTTGTATTTTTGGCGTGACAATATCGGTCATGAAGTAGATGTGCTCTATGAAACGCCTCAGGGCCTACAGGCCATTGAAATCAAATCGGGAAGTACATTTTCCTCCGATTGGCTGGTTTCCGTGCGCAAGTGGCAGCAATTCGTTGGAGAGGCGACATTGCCTCCTGTCATTGTGTATGGCGGTCACCAGAACTATGACCGTGAATCTTGTCGGGTAAGGGGGTGGAGTGAACAGGATTGGTAATGAAAAAGAGGTCAGAACCTTTACCAACCCCCCACATTCGTGTCAAAGCGACGAACTGCCTCAGCCAGTTTCTTCTACTATAGCGGCTTCCACCAGGGAATAGTCGATCATTTCCTGTTCCAGTCGGAGGTGATTACGGATCCGGTTATCCCTCAACTCGTCGTACAAAGCGCCTTCGGCTTCCGTGAGGTTTGGCAGGTCGTGAGCGACGGGATCGGGTTCTGAACCCCAGGAAGTTGGGTGTGCCATCAGGGTCGCCCGGTCCATGAGCAACGATCGGGTATGGGGAAAGTGACGGCGTAATTGGTCCAGAATGGCGAATCCGTGGGTATCGATGTCGCCCCAGTAATACAGGGAGCAGCGTTGCAACCATGTTGCCCGGGACAGTGCCTCCCAGCCGTAGCCGGCGCCGAAAATGACGATGGCTTCGGAAGTTTTGGGAAATGCCAGGAAATTCGTTTCGTTTTCGGTGATGAACACCCGGCGAAGCGGCAGGTCGAGGTGGGCGAAACTGTCGGCATCCAGGGTCAAATCGGGGCAAGGGGACCCCGAGATCGATCTGATCTGTGGGTCGAGCACACGCAGACGAATACGCGTGGGTTTGTCGAGAAAACCATAGCGGGAGGCAAATTGACGGATCCCGGTGTGCTCTGCGGCAATCGCCGAGGCTGGCAGGGCAAGATCGAACCATTCGGCCAGAATGCTGCGGTGGGCCTCGATGAATTTGCTATGGATCCCTGCAATATTCACTTGCCGAAGGTAGATGCCAGGGTGCGGATGCTGTTGCATCCAGACCACCACCTCGAGCAGTCGAGGCCACACTTCAACCAGACCGAGCGCCTGGAAGGGCCGTTTGGTCATCCATGCCAGAAGTGCTGGATGGGTCGGGCGAGTCAGGGCGGCGAGGTCTTCAAAGCGTGCGGCTTCGGCGAGCCGGCCGATCCAGCGGAGCGCGTCCTCACGGCGATCGACCCAGACCGACTGCGGGAGTCGCTGGGTGCCCTGAACCCGATGGTTGACCTCGCGCCACTCGATCCGAATATGGGGGAGGGCAGTCAGATCGGCGATCCAGACGCGTACGGCATCGAAACGCTCGGTGAGTTCTGAAGAAGAGGGAATGGTCAGGGCCAGTTTCAGCGGAAATCGGGACTCTTCGGTGATTCCCCAGCGCAGCAGGTCTCCCCGCACCCAGAGACGGACCACCTGCTGTTTCAAGGCATGGGCTGTGGTCCAACTCATGTTGGCAGCGTTTGGAGCCGATGGGCACGGTATTCTTCGATGGTCAGATTGCACAATTTCGACGCCTGTCCCCCCTCGTTGTGTACGAAGCCAACATGGGCGATAAAAGGCTCGATGGTATGAATTTTTTGGAGGGGGGTGACGATCAGGAGTTGCAGGTTCAGTTGTCTGAACAACTTCAATCCATATTGGGCAGATTCGTCCGATCCTCGGCCAAAGGCTTCGTCGATGACCACGAAACGGAAGGATCGGGACTTGACCTCGCCCCATTTCAGTCCGAATTGATACGCCAGACTGGCCGCGAGCACGGTATAGGCCAGTTTCTCCTTCTGCCCCCCGGATTTTCCCCCTGAGTCCGAGTAATGCTCGTATTCGATATTGTCGGCACGCCAGCGTTCGGAGGCGCCAAAGAGGAACCAGTTACGCACATCGGTGACTTTGGCTGTCCATTTTCGATCCTGGTCGGTGAGTCCATCGCGGCCCCGGAAGCGATCCACGATGGCTTTTACCTGAAGAAACTTGGCTTCGGAATATTGGGCATCCTCCGTACCGGTGAGGGTTCCTTCCGTACAGGCCCGCAACTCTCCCTGAAAATCCCGGATGTCTGCATCCGGGCTGGGTTGGGATTCCAGCACGATGTAGCGTCCGGAATTGTAATCGATCTGTGTCAGCGATTCGTTGATGCGTCCGATCCGTTCCTTGATCATTTCCCGATCACGGTTCTGCCGGGCATTGAAGTTGGCAATTTCGTTGATCGTGTTGGTGTTCAGCAGTTCCTTGAAGCGCGTTTCGAAGCGGGGAAGGTCGTCCCGATTCAACCGGTCGAGCAGATTCCGGTACTCAAAGGCCGCATCGAGATTGGCGTCAAAATCTGCGGTTTCCAGTTTGAACCACTCTTTGAATGCCATCATCGCCTGAATGATCTTGTCGCGCAATTCTGACAGTTTCCTGGTGGTCCCATCGATGCGTCCCTGTAACCAACCTCGGACCTGTTGCTCATGGTTATCACAGGACTCCACGGTGAGCAGAGGTTGGCCCAGGGCATCGACGCGCATGTTTTCCAGGCGGGCACTGAGCGCTGCATCGAGGGGTTGTTCGGTGATCTGGGCAGAGACCGCCTGTCTGTACAGTTCCGTGTCCGCGCGCTTTTGCTCGGTCTTGGAGCGTTTGTCACGGGCGATTTCCAGTTCTTGGCGGAACTCATCCAGTCTCAGGTTCGCCTCACGACATTGGTCGTTCAACTGCTTCAATCGATCGGATGACGATTCGAGTCGTTTGAATTCATCCTCGAGCCGAGCCACTTCTGTGGCTTTGGTCATCCAGTCCAGTTCGTCGAAATCGGTGAATTCTTCCAGTCTCGATAGTGCGGCGAGGCTCGCCTGTACCCCCTTGCGTGCGCCCTGTACCTTTCCGATCAGGTGCCCCAGTTCGCCCAATTGCCGTTCGAGGCGACTGGATTTCTCCTCCAGAGCCGCGATTTTTGCGCTGTTGGTCCAGCCCAGCACATAGCGGCTACGGTCTTCGATCCGGTAGCGATCATCTTTCTCATGGCGCCCCGTGGGATCCTTGATCTGTCCGGCTTGGGTCATGGCGCGGGTTTCGCGGCGGAACTGTTCCGGTGTGATGCAGCACGCCACATCGAAGCGGTGGGTCAACTCACGTTCCAGCCAGTCATAGAACGGAGAGTCCGGCTTGATCGAGAGTTTTCTGATCAGAGAATCCCGGTGCGGTGTGGTGAAATCAAGGGGTTTTTTCTGGGGACGTACATGGAAAAAGACCAGACGACCGCGCAACTGGTTGGTGTCCACCCACTCTGCCACCGCCGGATAGCATGCATCGGGTACCAGTAGAGACAGCCCGAAACTGCGCAGGAAACGTTCGGCTGCGCCCTCCCAGGCGCGTTCTTCTTCGCGCACTTGAATCAGTTCGCCGACGAAGGGCATGTCCTCTTCCGGAATTCCCAATGCCGAACAGAGCATCTTGCGAATTTGTACCTGGGCATTTTCGATATTGCTGCGGCGATGTTTCAGGCTGGAAATTTCTTCGCCGAGGGCCTGGTGCGCCTCCCGACCTTTGCGGAAGGCGAAATCGTGTTCCCGTTCCTGATTTTCCAGGTCGGCGGACTGTTCCGCCACCGTTTCGGCGTACACGGACAGGCGGGTGCGCTGTTCCACAAAGCCATCTCCGTCGGAGGCGGGTAGTTCTCCCACCGCGGCAATCAGTTCTCCATAGCGAAGAGCTTTCTGGTGGCAACGATCCCTTTCTTCACCACTGCGCTTGATCTCGGACGCCAGTCTTTCCAGATGATCCCCGCCATTGACGGCAATTACTCGCCTGATTTCGTCGATGACAGCCCGTTGTTGCTCCTGCCGGTCGTCGAGCCGTTTGACCTGTGCATCGAGTTTTTCCCATTCTCCCCTGAGATTGATCAGGCGTTTGTCGAGCAAGGCGAGTTTCAGGCCGGAAAAATAGGTGTGCAGTCCTTCGCGGGCTTTTCTCCATTCCTCGACCTCACTGGTCAGATCTGCATGCCGTTGGCAGTCTGTCACCATGGGGGCGAGCAGTTCCACCTGTCGTTTGGCCTTGAGAACGGCTTCGTGGGCCCGGTTCAAGTCATCGAAATGGGTGATCAGTGCCTGAATGTAGGGCGCCACCTCAAAGGGCTCCAACATGTGGCTGCGGACGAAGTCCGTCAGGTTACCGACCGATTTCATCGATACCGTCTGATGGAACAGTTCCAGCGCCTGCTCGTTGTTGATGCCAAAGCGGCGTCGGAACCAGGACCCGTAAGGAGGAAAACTGTCCATGATTTCCGCGCCCAGATGGCGCAACTTTTTTCTCAATGCGGAAATTTCGGTGCCAAAATGAGCGAAGTCGGTGGTGATGGTCAGATCCCGTTCCGCCCCCAGGTAGAAGCGCGCTGGTTGTCCTGTGGCATCCTTCATCCAGAAGACTTGGGCCAGGGTCACGGTTTGGTCATAGCCGGCATTGTGGAACACACCGAGAATCACTGAATAACTTTTGTAATCGCGTAGGGATACCGGTCGGGCGGTGCCCGTGATCTCATTGCGCTCCGATTTGTAGTGGCCCAGTATGTAGGAACGCAGGGAACGCTCTTTGGTATCGGCGCCTGCCGCCTTGTTATAGGTGATGCGCTGGGCGGGAATCAGCAGGGTGGTGATGGCATCCACCAAGGTGGATTTTCCGGAGCCGATATCTCCGGTCAACAGTCCGTTCTTGCCCTCGAGGCTGAGCGTCCATACCCGGCCATCGAAGGTGCCCCAATTGAATACCTCCAGCCGTTTCAGGCGAAAACCCGACAGGGCATCGTTGGCGACGAAGTCAAAACTCTGGGATAGGGTTTCATTCATCGCCGGCATCTCTGGCGGGGTCGATATTGTCTGTGAATTGTGCCTGATAGGCGGTCAGACGGTCATTGAAGTCGGCCAGCCACTGGGCATCGACAAACGCCTTCAGGATGCGTTTCACCTCGTAACTTGTCGGGCCCGTGGTGGTGCCAGTGCTGACCTTCAGGCGCCTCAGGAATCCCAGATCGACAATTTTGTTGATGTGGGCTTCAATTTGATCGACCAGTTTTACCTCGTTGCTCGCCGTGGGAAGAAATACCCGCACCAATTCGAGGATGTCATCGCGGGTCAGCACCAACCGTGTATCGCCTCCTCCGGCATCCGACTCCGCCAGTTTCTTGCGCAGCAGGGCCAACAGCAGACTGACTGGAAAGGAGAGGGGGCGTCGTGCCACCAACCGGGGAAGTTTTGGGTTTCCATCGTCATCTTCCGGTTCAGGTCGGCCTTTCAGGAAGGCATAGCCCTCGGCTTCGTCGAGCACCAAAGTCAAAGCCAGAACCGCCACATAATCCCTGACCCTGGCCTGGAGAGAGAGCAGAGCCCCCCACAGGCGTTCATCGCCATCGCGGTAGATCACGCCCTTGAGCAGACTGATGACCAGCACCGACAAATCGGGTGGGTCAGCCTGGTCGGGAGAATTAGTCAGTGCAAGGGTGTCGTCCATCGTTATCTCACGAAAATCATCCGGGGCAGGGTTGCCGTCCGGTGTACGGCGCCCCCATCCTCCGCAGTCGCTTCCCAGCCAATGAGGTCCCGCGTGGACTCATCCACCACGGTGGTGAAGGATTGGCTGCCCAATTGTATATAGGCCACCAATTCTGCCAGCCCTTGTTCGAGCGGATATGCTTTGGTCAACTCGGCAAGAGTGATTTGGGCCCGCTCTTGAAAGGCCTGGTTGATGTTCCAGACCAGTTGGACGGTATTCACCACTACCTGATTGTAGAGCGCCGCCATATCTCCCTCCTCGATGCCTGCGTGTAACTCGATCTCGGCGATCAGCGGTTTCAGCGTGGGGGTGAACAAGGGGCGCTCCATGGGTAATTCCACGGCGGCGGTCGGGGCGGCGAGAGTCATGACGTCCCTGGTTGGGGGATTCTCGCGGAGCACCAGCGCCCGGGCTTCGATATCATGAAGGATATCCATGATACGGCGGTTTTCCAGCCAGGCTTGGTCGTCCAGAAAACGTCGGAGTTGCTGGGAAAGTTGTGCCACCGTCCGTTGGGTATGTTCGCTGGCTTCCAGCCAGTCATAGTGTACTCGCCGCATGCGGGCATCCGGTTTGAGATCGGCGACGGGGGGCAGAGAGAGCACGGTCGACAGCAACTCGGTCAATTCTTCCTGCCGTCGGCTGGACATCAGAAAATCCCAGAAGGCCCGGAAACTCTTGCCTTGATCGGAGTCGGCGATGGCATCCCGTTCGCCCATGATTTCTTCCAGTAGGGCGCCTTTGGAGCCTTCCCAGAGGGCGATGCGCTCGCGTACCCGGCGGTCGAGCATGCGGAAGTTATGCTCGACTTCGCGAAAGTCGGTCAGCAGTTCCCGCGCCAACTGCATGAATTGCTGAAACCGATCCTTCAGTGCCGTATCGTCCAGCACGGGCACATCCCCCGACAATACGCGTGCAATCTCGGCATCGATTTCCTCGCGGCGCTTGTGCAATTCAGTGATGCGCTTGGCCGGATCGATTTCGGAACCCGCACTCATTTGCCGGAGCAGTTCGAACAGAGTCATCAAACGCGATTCAGTGCCGACGAAACTACGTTCGGTGAGTGTCCCCAGCCAGGCAATGGCCTTTTCGGTAGCCGATGTCAGATCAAATTGCGGTTCATCGGTTCCCTGACGGTAATATTTGCGCAGCCAACCTTTCTCGGTGCTGGCCCAGTCGTTCAGATAATCCATCCCGTTTTTGGGGAAGGCGGTATCACCGAATCGCTGGCGCAATCCGTAGAGTTCATCCTCCAGCATCTCGGCCAGATCAGCGGCATTCATTCCCCGAACATTGGACGACACGAACACCCGATGTAAAAAACTGGCCACCAGTGGGGCATGATCCGAGCGCAGCAATTTCCATGCCGGATGGTGGTTGCGCAAGGTATCCAAAGTAGCATAGTCGAGGGCCATGGTATTCTCTAATTCCGCGACATCCAAACCAGGCTCTTGGTCGATTGCGGTGCGTGCGTGTTCGATGCCAGACTGGCGAGCGTGTCGAGCGCATGATGACACCCGTTGGGGAAGTGGTCAACACTCGCCGGGAAAAACGGGAAGACATCGAAACACCACGTAAGAGAAACACCACGTAAGAGGAGATATGGTAGCATTGGGCCCATCATGCCGGAAACCATCGAGCAACAACCGGGTAGCCCCTTCACCAGCGAAGAGGCGATCGTCCTGAAAGCACTTGCCAGAACACCGGAAAAGAAGTGGTGGGGGGATTATCGGTTCCTCATCGCGTTGTTCGCGTTTCTGTTGTCCCTCTTCACATCGCTCATCTCTGCGTATGTAAGCCACCTGCGTGATGTCCATGACCAGCAGTCGCGATTTACGGTTGCGCTCGGAGCCCTGCAGGACCTGAATCTGAAGCGGGTTGAGTTGCTCAAGCAGTACAGGAACACGGTTTATGAGGGCCAGGTGTCCGAATTGATCACCACCCAGGTGAATGATGCCCTGCACACTGCTGCAGAACTGGGCTTGCAACTCGGAACCAATGCGTCAACGACCGACCTCGTGGGCCTCGCCACGAGACTGTACGACACCGGTGAATCTGCGACTGCGGAGAAACTGCTCAAGTTCGCGCTGGGTGCTGCCAAAAATGCCAACGATGAATCGCTCGCGCTGCGCGCACTCGGCTTCTATACGATACGGATGGGCAGAGGGAGCACGGCATTGAAGACTGGCGAGGGTTACTTTGAACGGGCCCTCGATCTCGACCAGAAATATGACTTGGCCGATCATCCCCACCTTGTTGCATGGATTCGTTCGAGTGCCCAGATCGGGTGGGCAGGTGCATTGGCGCCGACCGATTGTGCCGCAGCGCAGAAGCACTTTGGCAAAGGCGTAAAGATTCTGGCCGGCGCGCCAAAAAGTATCAACTTTGACCGTGCGCGGGCGGGTGCGAAGCAGCAATGGATTACCGGGATCGGCGGCGTACCAGGTTGCCGTCCTGACGCGGGTACTTCACCTTTGCCGTAGAAAAGGCAACCGACCTCAGCATATTCGCGGCAACGGATCGTCTTCCAGTTCTTCCAGCATTCGATGACCCCCCAGTTCGGTTTCCAGCACCGCATGCGCCTGTCCCTCGCAGAGGTTGCCGATGATCGCGGCATCGCAACCCTGCGGTAGCGCCTGCCAGCGCGTCAGCGCATCTCTGGCCTGGGCGGCTTCCACCACCGCCACCACGCGTCCCTCGCAGGCCAAGTACATCGCATCGTAGCCCAGCATCTCGCACACTGCCGTGACTTGCTCACGCACCGGGATGGCGGGTTGATTCAATCGCACCTGCAATTTCGTCGAACGGCAGATTTCGTGGATCACCGTGGCCAGTCCGCCGCGCGTCGGATCGCGCATGAAGCGCAGGCCGTTCAACCCAAGCAGCGCCTGCGTCAGCGGCAGCACGTTCGCCGCATCCGATCGCAGTTCGCCCTGCAAGCCGAACTGCTCGCGCGCCAGCATCACTGCGATGCCGTGGTCGCCCACCGGGCCGCTCACCAGCACTGCATCGCCTGGACGGATACGCTCGGGGCCGAGTTGCAGATGTCTGGGACGCACGCCGATGCCGGTGGTGGAGAGATACAGGCCGCCGCCTTCGCCGCGCCTCACCACCTTTGTGTCACCTGCCACCACGGCGACGTTCGACGCGCGCGCAGCCTCAGCCAGGCTGATGACGATGCGTTCGAGTTGCGCAATCTCGAAGCCTTCCTCAATGAATGTGCCGAGCGTAAGGTAATGGGGCACGGCGCCCGTTACTGCAAGGTCGTTCACCGTGCCATACACCGCGAGCGAACCTATCGTTCCGCCAGGAAATTCCAGCGGCTGTACCGTGAAGCCATCGGTGGTTACCATCAGGTCGCCCTCCATTTCGGGCAGTGCTACAGCGTCCGTATCCACATTGAGCAACGGGTTGGCGAGGTGGCGCACAAATAACTTCTCGATCAATTCGCGCATGTAATGCCCGCCATTTCCGTGTGCGAGGCTGATGTACCCATCATTCATTTCAACGTCTCATATTTTTTTGGGTATCTGGAACTTGTGAATCCAGAAAAACAAGATCAACGCCGTCCAACGACTCTGCCGCCACAATGCAGCGGTCGGATGGGACAGTTATGCGGGCGGACGGGAAGGCATAGGGTTGGCAGGTTCCTTCGGCATAAATTCGGCTCGTATGGCAGAGATGAAAATTTCGGACTGCTCCACCATCTCACGGGCATCTTCTGGTTCGACCGAATCCCCGTTATAGTCAGCGATCAGCCGGATTTCGTGTGCCCGATTCAAGAGGCGTCCCACCTCTTTTGATACCGGGCCGTTTTTGACCAGATATTTACCGAAGGCTCCGATCAAGCCACTATGGGTTCGGCCAACATCCGGTTCGACCGGCGCACCAGATACTAACAAAGCGGCGCGGGCGGCGTCGAACATGGCGTAATAGGCTCGATTCGCCGCACCATCCACATCGCCGAGATCAAGCAACGCACGGGCAGACGAACATGCTGTGCTCGCTTTTACCATCCATGCTTCAGGCGTCAATTGCCGATTGCTCACAGTCGAACCCCTTCCCGGTCAATATTGCGTAGCAAAGCAGGGTTCGAGTAACTTTCAGGATGCTCCCACTCATCAAGCCATACCGGGAGAGGCGAAATGAGTATGCCGGTTTCAAGCAGGACATCAAACGCAATATCCGCCATATCCAGTTTGGCTGTCAGGAATCGCTGGTGTTCACCACGCAATAGCACGGCCACATCCACATCGCTGTCCGGACGGTGCGTTCCACGCGCGCGGCTGCCATAGACGATAACCCCCGCCGTGTCGTAGCGGTTGGCGATCAAGCCAAGAAACCTGTGAACAACTTCCTCGGTGTCATGGTCAATGCGATTCATAACCGCCTCACAATGCAATCCATCTTTTTGCAAAATTCACAAGATCGTCCTGGCCTGCCAGAAACATGCTTCACCCACACCCCCCGAATTTACTACACAAATCCAAAACGCGGAAGTCAATCACAGATTCCGGATACCCATTTTTGATGCTGTTTCGATCAACTGACCGAGTGCCAGACTGCCGTCGTTGCATGAAGCCCGCTGTGGCAGATATGCCTCGAATCCGGCAGCATTCAGTTGTCGTATCGCCAGTTCGGCCAGCAGTTTGTTCTGGAACACGCCACCGGTCAACCCCACGGCCTCGAATGCCCTGCGGGTGTGGATGCGTTCTGCCTGCGCGACAATGGAATGCGCCAAACTCAGGTGGAACTGCATCGCGCGGTGTGCCACCGGCACCTCGTCGCGAAGCAGCGCATGCAGCAGCGATGTCCAGTCGGCGACGAGCAAACCCTGCCCGTCTTCATGAAGTGGCAAGTCCAGGGATTCAATTGCCCCCACGGTCTGATCAAGGGTTGCAGCGGCTTCCAGCCGCATCGGCCCCTGTCCCTCATGAGTTGCCGTGTCGATCAGTCCAAGCAGGCAGGATGCGGCATCAAACAAGCGGCCCACCGCGGTAGTGAGCGGCGCATTCACGCCATGCTGCCACGCGCTTTTCAGCAGTAACGTATCGCGTCTTTCCGACGGCCAGTCGAGTCCGCTCTCCCAACAGAGTGCGGCAGCCGAGCGCCACGGTTCGCGTCCGGCGCGTTCACCACCGGGCAGGCGGAACGGCTTGAAACTGACAACGCGTTGCCACGCGCCTGGTTTGCCGTGCAGCGCTTCGCCCCCCCACAGAGTACCGTCCTCGCCAAGTCCCACGCCATCCCAGGTGAAGGTCAGCCAGGTTTTATCCAGCCCGCCCTCAAATGACAGCGCCGAGGCATGAGAGTGGTGATGCTGGACGCGCCGCAGCGGCAAGTCCTGTTTCGTCGCCCAGCGGCTGCTTGCGTAGCCGGGGTGCGCGTCGCAGACGATGGCCTGGGCCACGACGCCGTATAGTTTCTGCAGGTCTTCGACCACCTGAGCGAAGATTTCCTGGCTGCGCGGCGTGTCGAGATCGCCGATGTGCGGCGATAGTACTGCGCGGTTATTCCAGCCCAGTGCGATGGAATTTTTCATGTGGCCACCGACGGCCAGGAGCGGTTGCGGTAAGGTGTAGGGCAGATCGAATTCCAGCGGTGCGATGCCGCGCCCGGCACGCAACAGGCGCGGTTTGTTCGCGACCACGCGTACGACGCTGTCGTCCGCCGGGCGCGCGATCGGACGGTTGTGGTGCAAAAAGACCTGTGCTACCTTGCCCAACCGCGCCTCGGCTTCGGCGTTATCGGTCAGCACCGGTTCGCCACTGAGATTGCCGGAAGTGGCGACCAGCGGCGATCCGAAATTTTCCAGCAGGAGATGATGCAACGGGCTGTAGGGCAGCATTGCGCCGATTTCGCGCAAACCCGGCGCAATGACATCCGGCAAGGTTGAGTCCGCGTGCCGTGGAATCAGCACGATGGGGCGTGCGGCATGACACAGCGCGGTTTCAGTCGCCGGGTCGAGCAGCAACTCCTCGCGTACGCACTGCAAACCATCTTTCCCCAGCCACGGGAACATCACGGCCAGGGGCTTGTGCGGCCTGTGTTTGCTGGCGCGCAGTCGCGCGATGGCGGTGGGATTCAGCGCATCACACATCAGGTGATAACCGCCTATGCCTTTCACCGCGACGGTTTCACCGCGACGCAAGGATTCGATGCACGCCTGCAATGCCGTATTGCCTTCGCTGCGTTCAGGCGCCGCGATGAAACTCAGTTGCGGTCCGCACGTCGGGCAGGCCAGTGGCTGAGCGTGGAAACGACGGTCATGGGGGTCTTCGTATTCCGCACGGCAACGCGGACATAACGGGAAATCCGCCATCGTTGTGTGTGCTCTGTCGTAAGGCATGGCGGTGATCAGCGTATAGCGCGGTCCGCATTGCGTGCAGTTGATGAACGGATAGCGGTAACGCCTGTCGTCTGGATCCCGCATCTCGCGTCGGCAATCATCGCAAAGGGAATAATCCGGCGGTATGTGTATGTCGGGTTGCGAAGCGATGGCGCTGGCCAGGATTTCAAAACCGCGCAAATCGCGAACCGGGATGAGTTGACAGGAAATGACGTGCGGTCGAGCCAATGGGGGGGCGCCTGAAATCAGGGCGGCAGCGAAGGCGTCCAGTGTGGCGGGTTCACCCTGCGCTTCCACCAGGACTTCGCCGGTGAGATTCTGCACCACGCCCGTCAATTTGAACTGTAGCGCCAGATTGAATACGAAGGCGCGATAGCCCACACCTTGCACCCGACCGCCCATCAACCAGCGGCGGGCTTCACGGGAGACGGGTCGGGAAGAAAGAGGCTGGTCGACAGTGTTCATGCAGGTTTCAGGGTGGAAAATCGCTCAAAAAGTGCTTGGGACGACAGAACCATACAGCATGGGGCACACCAAGTCCCATTGTACCCCCAGACACAACGATTGGTGCGAACAGCAGGAACACGGGTTTTGCACGGCAGACCGGGGCAAGGAGTTGCCAATTTTTTCCTATGGGTTCAACATGAACTGCCATGAGAGAGACTTGCCATGCATGAAATATCGATCGCAGAGAGCATACTGCAGATCATCGAGGATACGGCCCGGGCTGAGGGGTACGCAAGGGTCAAGGTGGTGTGGCTGGAGATCGGCCAGTTGGCTGGCGTGGAGACAGAGTCGCTGCGCTTCTGCTTCGACGTGGTGGCGCGCGACAGTATTGCCCGGGACGCGCGCCTGGAAATCATCGAGACCGCCGGACTTGGCTGGTGCATGGAGTGCGCCTGCAACAGGGTGGTGACCTCCCGTTATGAACCTTGCCCGGATTGCGGCAGTTTCCGGATGGAAGTGACGGGCGGCGACGAGATGAGGGTCAGGGAACTGGAGGTGGAGTGATGTGTACGACATGCGGATGCGGAAAGGGTCAGACACTCGTCGGAGGCCGCAGGCCGGGGGGTGGCCATGCTTTCGCCCGACAGCACAAACCCGGCAAGGAACTGCGCTATCGAGCACCGGAGCGCGCCCCCGCTCTTTTCCCTGACACCCTCGATTTCGGGGCCGGACCGGCAGGTACGCATGCCCCCGGCATGAGCCAGGCACGCATGGTGAAAATCGAGCGCGACATCCTCGCCAAGAACAACGATTATGCCGATGAGAACCGTCGCTACTTTTCATCCCGAGGAATCTTTGCGCTCAATCTGGTGTCCAGTCCGGGATCTGGGAAAACCACGCTGCTGGTCAAAACCATCACTGCCTTGAATGGAATGCAGCCCCTTGCCGTCATCGAGGGCGACCAGCAGACCGACAACGATGCCGCGCGCATTCGTGCCACTGGCGCACCGGCGCTGCAGATCAATACCGGCAAGGGTTGTCATCTGGATGCGCACATGGTGGGGCAGGCCATGGGACGGCTGGCCCTGAAAAACGACAGTCTGTTGCTGATCGAGAACGTCGGGAATCTGGTTTGCCCGGCGGGTTTTGATCTGGGCGAAGCGCATAAGGTGGTGATGTTCTCGGTGACGGAGGGCGAGGATAAACCGCTCAAATATCCCGACATGTTTCGCGCC
Source organism: Ferrovum sp. (assembly GCF_027317285.1). Lineage (NCBI taxonomy): Bacteria > Pseudomonadati > Pseudomonadota > Betaproteobacteria > Ferrovales > Ferrovaceae > Ferrovum > Ferrovum sp. The sequence goes on from NZ_DAHVHV010000013.1 coordinate 20,605, forward strand.
TCCGACCTGATGCTGCTCAGCAAGTGCGACCTGTTGCCCCACCTTGATTTCGACTCCGACCTGGCCATGGTCAATGCGCGTCGCGTGAATCCGGACATTCAGGTAATCCGGGTTTCCGCAACCAGTGGTGAGGGCTTGGGCGAGTGGCTGGAATGGATCAAGGCCGGTTGCCGCTTGTATTCAATTGCGCGCATTCACCCCTGACGGGGGCGAGAGTGCCCCGTCGACCGCCAGATCCGGCAGGCGCCTTCCTCCGACACCATGCATGGCCCCACCGGTGTGCGCGGGGTGCAGGCAGTGCCAAAAAGTTTGCATTCATTCGGGTAGATCTTTCCCAGTACCACCCGCGCACAATCGCAACCTGGCGGCATTTCGCCGACACGCTTGTGCCTTCCCGTTTCAAACGCGCCAAATTTTTTGCGCGCATCGTGGCGCTCGAAGCGCGTTGCGAGTGCAAAGCCAGACGCCGGAATGATCCCAATGCCGCGCCAGTTCGCATCGCTGACCTGTAGCGCCTGTTTGAGTTGTGCCCGTGCTGTTGCGTTTCCGCCGGGACGCACCACCTCGGGATAACAGTTGTCCAGAAAGAATTTTTTTTCGATCAGTTGGCGCAATACTGAATACATCGCCGCCAGCAGCGATACGGGGGTGAATCCGGCGATCGCCGTGGGAATGGCCTGTTGCTCCACGACGAAGGCCCATTCCTCCGGCCCCATCACCGTAGCGACATGGCCGGGCGCGACCAGCGCGTCGAAACCGTGCTTTCCCGAGTCGAGCAGCATCGCGACCGCAGGCCAGGTAAGGCGGCACGACAGCAACAAAAACAGATTGTCAGGAATGCCTTCGATCAGCATGGCTGCCACCGGTGCGGTGGTGGTTTCGAAACCGGCGACAAAGAATACCACTGGCCACTGCGGATTTTCTCTGGCGATTTTCACCGCCTCCTGCGGGCTGGACACCGGCCTTATGTCGGCACCAGCGGCCTTGGCCTGCTCCAGTGAGCGCGGCTCGGATTTTGGCCCATTCACCGGCACGCGCAGCATGTCGCCGAATGCAACCAGAATCACGCCTGCGCGCAATGCCAGTTGAATGGCGTGGGATACATCCTCTTCAGGGCACACGCACACCGGACAGCCGGGGCCGGGGATCAGTTCGACATTCTGCGGCAAAGCGCCGCGCAGGCCCGCCATCGTGATCGAACGCTCGTGGCCACCGCACACATTCATGATGCGCACCCGGCCGGTCAGCGGCAAGGCGCGGATATTTTCCAGCCAGTCCCTTGCGCTCAAAATGATGGTCAGACCTCAAGCACGTGCTGGTCCGGGTCACAGGCCGACACTTCATCAAGCAACTCCCAGGTCGAACGCGCTTCCTGCTCGGTCATTTTCTGTAATGCGTAACCCACATGCACCATCACGAAATCATTCACAACGATTGGTTCATCCTGTAGCATGAACAGGCTGACCTCGCGCATCACCCCCCTGGCGGTGCAGCGCGCGTTGTAGCCGTCGATTGCGACGATTTGCATGGGAATACCCAGACACATGGCCATTGAGGGATCATGAAGGTTTCTCAGTATAGTCCCGAGTGGAGAATCTGTTTGATTTTATGGTTGGATAAATCGGTTGGTTGAAGTTCCCGGATAAAAGTAATAGGCTGACTCCAGCCAGGCGACGCAATGTGCAGGGGGTAAGTCGGGGATCCTCGGGATTGCAGACGTCGGGAAGGCATTCGAAACAATGTCCGCGCACATCACGCCGGAGGGAGCGCCATGAACGAAACGACACCCCTGTTGTCACCCCGCTTTGCCGCGATTCTTGCCCAGGCAAGCAGCCATCCTCCCCTGCGGGTGGCGGTGGCGAATGCGCAGGAAGCCCATGTATTGGCCGGGGTGGTGGAAGCCAGCGATCACGGTTTGATCGAGCCGGTACTGCTGGGACCGCGGGCACAGATCGAAATCGTGTGCCGACAACTGGGGTGTCCCAGCGATCGTTTTCCCATCGTCCATATGGCGTCGGCTCTGGAAGCGGCCGAGGCGGGCGTGCAACGGGTGCTGGAGGGCAAGGCAGAAGCCCTGGTGAAAGGCTGGATCCACACCGACGAACTGATGAGGCCAGTATTGCGTCAGTTGCGCACGGCGCGGCGCATCAGTCATGTCTTCGTGGCAGACTTAGCCAGTTACCACAAACTGCTGTTTATCACCGATGCCGCCATCAACATCGCGCCGGATCTTGCCACCAAGGCGGAGATTCTGCAAAACGCCATCGATCTGGCACGCATCCTGGGTGTGGACAGGCCAAAAGTCGCGGCGTTGTCGGCGATCGAACTGGTCAAGCCGAGCATTCCGTCTACTCTGGACGCCGCCTGCCTCAGCAAGATGGCCCAGCGCGGCCAGATCACCCATGCCGAGGTGGACGGCCCGCTGGCTTTCGACAACGCCATTTCGCACGATGCCAGCATGGTCAAGCAGATCAACAGTACCGTGGCGGGCGAGGCGGACATCCTGCTGGCGCCAGATCTGGATGCCGGCAATATTCTTGCCAAGAATCTGGAATACCTTGCCGGGGCAACCCTGGCAGGTATTGTCATCGGCGCCAGAGTACCGTTGATGCTTACCTCTCGTTCTGATCCCCCCGCTGCCCGTCTGATCTCCTCCGCCATTGCCGTGTTGTTGCATCAGCATTGGGACGGTGAAGGCGTATCGGTCACGGGCATACCTGATACGGGAGATGAATCATGACTGCCGACGAACGCCTCACATCGTCTGTCAAACATATTCCTATTGCATAAGGGGCATGACATGAACAAGATCTCGCACATCCGCTGGTTCAACGAGATTGGCCTCGACGATGTACCTCTGGTCGGCGGAAAGAATGCCTCGCTGGGGGAAATGTACCGAAACCTGACGGCCGAGGGTGTACGCGTCCCCAACGGATTTGCAGTGACCGCCGAGGCCTATGCCTATGTGCTGAAATACAACAACGCATGGCGGTTGCTGCATGCGGCTCTCGACGGGCTCGATCCTGACGACGTCAGAGATTTACAGGCTCGTGGAGAAAAAGCCCGGGCGATTGTCTACGGCTGTCAGATTCCTGATGATTTAAAGGCGGCCATTTTACAGGGCTATGCCCAGCTCAAACGCGAGTATGGGGACAAGATCTCCCTTGCGGTACGTTCTTCTGCCACTGCCGAGGATTCGCCGGAGGCCTCCTTTGCAGGACAGAATGACACCTATCTCAACATCGCCAGTGACGCTGCGCTGCTTGACGCCTATAAACGCTGTCTGGCGTCCAACTTTACCGACCGTTCCATCCATTACAAATACGACAATGGGTTTGACTACTACAAGGTCCACCTCTCTGTGGTGGTCATGAAAATGGTGCGCAGTGACATCGGCGCCAGTGGCGTGATGTTTTCACTGGACACGGAAACGGGATTCAGGGATGTGGTCTTCATCAATGCCGCTCTGGGGCTTGGTGAAAATGTCGTCCAGGGAACGATCGACCCGGATAGTTTTTATGCGCATAAACCCGGCTTCATCAAGGGATACCGCGCCGTTCTGAAACGCCGCCTGGGCAGCAAGGAAAAGAAGATGATTTTTACCGATATCCTCAATACCGGCAATATCGCGGTGGAATACACCAGGAATATCGATACCAGCAGCGAAGAAAGGAATCGCTATTGCATCACCGATTCGGATATCATGGTGCTGACCGACTATGCCATCAAGGTTGAAGACCACTATTCCAGGAAAGCCGGTCAATACAAGCCCATGGACATGGAGTGGGCCAAAGACGGACTGGATGGGCTGTTGTATCTGGTGCAGGCGCGACCAGAAACGGTGTCCTCACAAAAGAAAGGCACCATCCTGGAGATTTACCATCTCAGGGAAAGGTCGACTGTCCTTCTCCGGGGCAGGGCTGTCGGCACCAAGATTGGTGCCGGGAAGGCGCGTGTCATCCATGACGTCAAACACCTGAGTGATTTTCAACCGGGAGAAGTGCTGGTTGCCGATACCACGACACCGGATTGGGAACCTGTGATGAAGACTGCCGCTGCGATCGTAACGAACCGGGGGGGCCGTACCTGCCATGCCGCCATTGTGTCACGCGAACTGGGTATTCCCGCCATCGTGGGAACCGAAAGCACGACGGAGGTAATCCGGAACGGACAGGAGATCACCATCAGTTGCGCCGAAGGCGAAACCGGGAATGTCTATGACGGCCTGCTGGGTTTTGACGTTCAGCAGACGGATCTCAGCCAGTTGGGACACCCCAGGACCAGGATCATGATGAATTTGGGTAATCCGGACCAGGCCTTCAGTCTGGCTTCGTTGCCTGTGGATGGTATCGGACTGGCGCGTATGGAATTCATTATCAATGAATACATCAAAGTTCATCCAATGGCGATCAAGTGTCCTGAAAAGGTGGATGCCGCGACGCGCGAGAAGATCGCCGCGCTGAGCGCCGCTTTTGAAAATCCGGTGGATTTCTTCGTCAAGACACTGGCCGAAGGCGTCGCCACGATTGCTGCGGCAGTGTACCCCAAACCCTGCGTGGTGCGTATGAGCGACTTCAAGAGCAATGAATACGCCACCCTGCTGGGCGGAACATTTTTTGAGCCGGAGGAGGGGAACCCGATGATCGGTTTTCGCGGTGCTTCCCGTTATACACATCCCGCTTACGCCGCAGGATTTGCGCTGGAGTGCGCGGCGATGAAACGGGTGCGTGATGAGATGGGACTGACCAACGTCAAGTTGATGATTCCTTTTTGCCGTCGCGTGCAGGAGGGTGAAAAGGTCCTGGAAGCGATGGCTGCGCATGGCCTCAGGCGCGGTGATAACGGACTGGAGGTCTACGTCATGTGCGAGATCCCCAACAACGTCATCCTGATCGATGCCTTCGCAAAACTGTTCGACGGTTTCTCCATCGGCTCTAATGATCTGACCCAGTTGACCCTGGGGGTAGACCGCGATTCCGAGATCGTGGCCTTCGATTTTGATGAGCGCGATCCCGGCGTGAAGGAGATGATCCGCCTGGCGGTGGAAGGAGCAAAGCGTAACGGCCGCTATTCCGGTTTGTGCGGGCAGGCACCGTCGGATTATCCCGAGATGGCCGAATATCTGGTGGAACTGGGCATCGACTCCATGAGCCTCAATCCGGATACGGTACTCACCACCACCCGGCTTGTACTGGAGGTGGAACAGCGCCTGTCACGCAATCCCGGATAGCGGAACCGGTTTTCCGGGAAAGGCGCAGCGCAACACCGTGGAAGGCGAGGTTCGTTGAAATTTCAGAGGTGGGAACGGTGAGGTGAACCAGCCATGAATTCGGTCGGCAGAACAGAGCGCACTGAGCCCTTGAATGTAACCGTTGCAGGTGCCTGCGCTCAGTCCAGGCACTTGCTGGAGGTGCTGTGCATCCTCCAACAACAACTTCTGCACCTTTCCGACCAGACTGTGTGCGCAGTTTCCGAACATCTTGGTCTGCCGGTCGGCCAGGTCGAGTCCGTGGTCGAGTTCTATTCGTTTCTTTACAAAACACCGCGTGGAAAGTACCACATCCTGTTCAGCAATTGCCCCGGTTGCGGGTTCGGGCAGGATGGCAGGAATCTGCTGCATGTGCTCTGTGACCGCCTGCACGTGGTTGCCGGTGAGACGCGTGCCGATGGGTTGGTCAGCGTGGATGAAACATCCTGCATCGGCATGTGTGATCAGGGCGCTGCCTTGCTGGTCAACGGTATCCCGATCACCCGTCTGGATTCCGTAAAGATCATGCGTGTGGCTGAACGGGTTGAAACGGAAGTTGCGCTCTCGGACTGGCCTGCCGAATGGTTTCGTGTTGAGGACAATATCCGCCGTGCGGGATTGTTGCTCAAAAATGGCTTTGCTGCAGGTGCCGGTATTCGCGCAGCTTTGGCCCGAGGCTTTGATGCCACCCTTGCCGAAATCACCCGGTCAGGGCTGCGCGGGCGGGGTGGCGCAGGATTCAGCGCCGGCATCAAGTGGACGCTTTGCCGTGAGGCGCAGGGGACGGCGCATTACGTGCTTTGCAACGCCGATGAAGGGGAGCCCGGCACGTTCAAGGATCGTGTGCTGTTGCATAGCCACGCCGATGAGGTGTTCGAGGGAATGACCCTATGTGCTGCCGTGATTGGCGCAAAACAGGGATTTCTCTATCTGCGTGGCGAGTATCGCTATCTGCTGCCGCAATTGCAAACCATGCTGACGCACAGGCGGGAAGTGGGTTTGCTGGGTAACCATATTCTTGGTCAGCACGGGTTCGATTTCGACATCGAGATCGTCGTTGGGGCAGGTGCCTACATTTGTGGTGAAGAATCCGCGCTGATCGAATCATTGGAAGGAAAGCGCGGCATACCGCGCAATCGTCCACCCTTTCCGGTGACCCACGGCTATCTCGGTCAGCCCACCGTTGTCAACAATGTCGAAACGTTTGCCGCTGCCGCTCATATTTCTCTGCGCAGCAGTGCATGGTTCAGGGCGGTGGGCACGGAAAAATCGACGGGCAGCAAGATCCTGAGTGTGAGCGGCGACTGTTCTGCCCCCGGGATTTACGAATATCCTTTCGGTGTGACCATACGACAGGTACTGGACGATTGCGGCGCGAGGGATGTTCAGGCAGTGCAGATCGGCGGTCCTTCCGGAACGCTGATTGGCAGCGCGGAATTCCATCGCACGCTGGGCTTCGAGGATTTGCCCACCGGTGGTTCGTTCATGGTGTTTGGCCACGAGCGCGACCTGCTGTCCATGATCGTGAACTTTGCCCACTTTTTCGCCCATGAAAGTTGTGGCTTCTGTACGCCTTGCCGGGTGGGCACGACACTGCTCAAAAACGGACTCGACAGGATCGCCAACGGTCATGGCACGCAATATGACGTGGATGAAATGAAACGTCTGGGCATCCTGGTCAAACACCGTTCGCATTGCGGATTGGGGCAAACGGCTGCAAATCCCATTCTGGACTGTTTGAATCGCTTTCCGCATGTATTCGAGCGGCGTCTGGCGCAGGACAGTCATGAACCCTGCTTCGATCTGGACGCGGCGCTGGAAGAGGCTCGACGGATCACGCATCGCGATGACGCGGCTGCCCACCTGGACTAGCGGGAGAATGACATGAGCGCCGGTGCAAACCAACCAGAGTTCAGCCCGAATACCTTCACGATGGACGGCATCGAAATCCCGTTCAAGGACGGACAGACCCTCATGGATGCGGCACTGGCTGCCGGTGTCTATATTCCCCATCTGTGTCATCATCCCGGCCTCACGCCGCACGGCAGTTGCAAACTGTGCATGGTCGATATCGGCAGCGGGCGGGCATCGTCCTGCACGACCCCCGCCGTGGCCGGTCAACAGGTCAGCAATAACACGCCTGCGCTGAATGAAGCGCGCAGGACCCTTACGCAAATGTTGTTCATCGAAGGCAATCATCTGTGCCCATCCTGCGAAAAGACTGGCAACTGCACACTGCAGGCGATGGCCTATCATCTCGGTATGCTGGAGGGCCATTTTCCTCAGTTCTTTCAGCGCCGCGAAGTGGATGCCTCGCATTCGACCGTGATGCTGGATCGCGACCGCTGCATACTCTGCGAGTTGTGTGTGCGTGCCAGCCGTGAAGTGGACGGCAAGAACGTGTTTGCTGTCGCCGGGCGGGGCATCACTGCACGCCTGATCGTGAATTCGCCCAGCGGAAAGTTGGCTGACAGCGATCTTGAAATCGACGACCTGGCAGCGCACATTTGTCCGGTGGGCGCGATTCTGATCAAGGCGCACGGCTATGAGATACCCATTGGGTGGCGCACCTTCGACCTGCACCAGGTCGGTGAGATCGGTCTTGAAAAAGTGATCCAGGCCAGGGTGGGGCATACCGATGACTAAGATCAGGATCGCCACGACTTCGCTCGCCGGTTGTTTCGGCTGCCATACGTCCTTTCTCGATATGGATGAACGGTTGGTGGAATTGCTGGAACATGTCGAGTTCGATCGCTCGCCGCTGAACGATATCAAGCATTGCGGGCCGTGCGACATCGGTTTGGTGGAGGGAGGACTGTGCAACGCGGACAATGTGCATGTGCTGCGTGAGTTTCGCGCCAATTGCCGGGTACTGGTCGCAGTCGGCGCCTGTGCCATCAATGGTGGCATCCCCGCGATGCGCAATCATTTCGGTCTGGGTGCATGCCTTGAAGAGTCCTATCTGAACGGGATCGGCGTGGAGGATCCGCAGATCCCCGACGATGCGGAATTGCCACTGCTGCTCGACAAAGTGCATCCCATCCATGAAGTGGTGCGGGTGGATTACTATCTGCCGGGTTGCCCGCCGTCACCAGAGGGGTTTCTGAGCGTGCTCGGCGATCTGCTGGAAGGCCGGGAACCCGTGCTCCCAAAAAAACTGCTGCATTACGACTGAAGATGGCCCGCCATGAAACAGGACACGACAGTTCCATCCGGCAATAACCACCAGCCCGGTTTAAGGCGCGTCGCCATCGACCCCATCTCGCGGGTTGAAGGACACGGCAAGATCACGCTGATGCTCGATGCAGAGAACCACATCCATGAAGCGCGCCTGCACATCGTTGAATTTCGCGGCTTCGAAAAATTCATTCAGGGGCGTCCCTACTGGGAAGTGCCCTTCTTTGTACAGCGTCTGTGCGGAATCTGTCCGGTGAGTCATCAACTGGCTGCAGCCAAGGCGGTGGATCAGTTGGTGGGTGTCGAGCAACTCACGCTCTCGGCCGAGAAATTGCGCCGTCTGCTGCATTTCGGCCAGGTTCTGCAATCGCACGCCCTGCATTTTTTCCACCTGTCATCGCCCGATCTGCTGTTCGGGTTCGGCAGCAATCCGGCGCAACGCAACATCGTCGGCGTGCTGGATAAATATCCGGAACTCGGGCTGAAGGGCGTGAAGTTGCGCAAGTACGGACAGCAGATCATTGCGGCAATTTCCGGCAAGCGCATCCACGGCACGGCCACCGTGCCGGGGGGCATGAACAAGCCTCTCACCGTTGCCGAGCGCGACACCCTGCTGGCCGGTATCGATGACATTCTGACATGGTGCCAGGACGCGGTGGGGCTGAACGAACAGATACATACCGCACACCCCGAGCACCATGGTTACGCCGCCATCCGCAGCAACTTCCTGAGCATGATCGGCAGCGGCGGAGAACTGGAACTCTACCATGGCGGGCTGCGTGCGAGTTTGCCAAGCGGCGCGCATATTTTCGATCAGTTCGATTACCGGGGTTATCAGCAGATCATCCGCGAGGAAGTACGACCATGGAGTTACATGAAGTTTCCCTATCTGGTCGAACTGGGCAAGCAACAGGGCTGGTATCGCGTCGGTCCGCTGGCCAGGATGAACAACTGCGACATGATTGCCACACCCCTGGCAGAAGCATCGCGCAGGCGTTTCAAGGAGTTCGGTCAGGGTGGTTTCGTGCATGACACGCTCGCCTACCACTGGGCGCGCATGATCGAAGCCCTGCATTGCGCCGAATCCATCAACCAATTGCTGCGGGATCCGGAAATCACCGGAATCAAACTGAGGGCGGAGGCGGGCGAAATGCGCAGCGTCGGTATCGGCGTCATCGAGGCGCCGCGCGGTACGCTGTTCCATCACTATCAGATTGACGAACAAGGCTTGGTGGAGAAGGCCAACCTGATCGTTTCGACCACAAGCAACAATCAGGCGATGAACGAATCAGTGCGTTTGGTGGCCCATGAATACCTCGACGGTCACGAGATCACCGAAGGTTTGTTGAACCATCTGGAAGTTGCCATACGCGCCTATGACCCCTGTTTGTCCTGCGCCACGCACGCGCTGGGCAAGATGCCATTGCAGGTTGAACTGGTCGACCCGGACGGTGTGTTATTGGACCGGTTGACCAAGGGCGGCAATGGCCTGATCGAAAGAATAGTCTGAACGCCATGGCCAACCTGCTGATTTTCGGATATGGCAATCCTGGGCGCGGAGATGATGCACTTGGTCCTGCGTTGATCGAACGCATGGCGCGATTGCAACTTGCCGGGGTCGAGTGCCAGAACGACATGCAATTGCAAGTCGAGCACGTCACCGACCTGGACGAGTGCAGGCGGGTATTGTTCATCGATGCCGACACTTCCTGTACCGAGCCATTCGAGTTTTCCGAAATTGGCGCGATAAAGGATGACAGTTACACCAGCCATGCGATGACCCCGAACGCCCTGTTGTACGCCTATCGTCAGGTATATCAGGAACCGGCACCGCGCGCATTTTTGCTGCGCATCCGAGGCTACGATTTTGAATTGGGCGAAGAATTGACCGGCAAGGCATCGGCCAATCTGGACGCGGCAATGAAATTGCTGGTCAACTTATGCGCGACATCAACCTGCCTGTCTGACGGGGGTGGTTGGTAAACGCAGGGTAATGGAGTAAGGTTAGGACATCTGGGCCAAAAGGGAAATCGGATATGTTCGAGTTGCGCATACATGGTCGAGGGGGGCAGGGCGTCGTGACGGCGGCAGAGATATTCTCGGCTGCGGCCTTTGCCGAAGGACGCAATGCCCAAGCCTTCCCCAGTTTCGGTTCGGAGCGGATGGGCGCGCCGGTGGTGTCGTTTTGCCGCATCTCGGACCGGGAAATTCGTCTGCGCGAACCGGTCATGGAACCGGATGCCCTCATTATCCAGGATACCACGCTGCTGCATCAGGTCGATGTGTTTGACGGGTTGAAGAAGGACGGCTACATCCTGCTCAACACCGGGCGCAGTTTCGAAGCGTTGGGGTTGGGCGAACTGGCCGCCGGCAGCTTGCCCGAACGGCTACGCACTTTATCAGCCACTGAAATCGCTCTTGAACATATCGGCCGTCCGATACCCAATGTGCCTTTGATCGCCGGTTTTGCCGCCCTCTCCGGGCTGATACGCCTGGAGTCGGTGATCAAGGCCATTTCCGAAAAATTCTCCGGCAAGGTTGCGGATGGCAATATCGCCGCCGCCACTGAAGCCTACAACCGGATCAAAGCCCTTGCCCTGGAGGTTACCCTGGATGCTTAAGCAGATCGAAGGCTCTCGTGCCGTAGCCGAAACCGTTGCGCTGTGCCGTCCCGAGGTGGTCTGCGCCTATCCCATCACACCCCAGACACACATCGTCGAGGCGCTTGGGGAAATGGTGAAGAGCGGGAAACTGACCGGGTGCGAGTTCATCAATGTGGAAAGCGAATTCGCCGCGATGTCGGTTTCGATCGGCGCATCCGCCACTGGCGCACGCGCTTATACGGCGACCGCCAGTCAGGGCCTGTTATTCATGTCGGAGGCGGTCTACAACGCGTCCGGCCTCGGTCTGCCCATCGTGATGACGGTGGCAAACCGTGCCATCGGGGCACCGATCAATATCTGGAACGACTATTCCGATGCCATGTCGCAACGCGATTCCGGTTGGATGCAGTTGTTCGCAGAGACCAATCAGGAGGCACTGGATCTGCATATTCAAGCCTTCAGACTGGCTGAGGAATTATCACTGCCCGTAATGGTGTGCATGGACGGTTTTGTACTCACCCATGCCCACGAGCAGGTAGATCTGCCGAGCCAGCAACAGGTTGATGCCTATTTACCGCCTTACGAACCGCGCCAACTGCTGGATCCTCGAGAACCGGTCTCCATCGGCGCGATGGTTGGGCCGGAAGCCTTCATGGAAGTGCGCTATCTGGCCCACGCCAGGCATATGCAGGCCCTGGAGCGCATCCCGCAACTGGCGGCTGAATTCAAGCAGGTGTTTGGGCGCGATACGGGTGGTCTGATCCATACCTATCGCACCGAGGATGCCGAGACCATCGTGGTGTCCATGGGCTCGGTGCTGGGTACTATCAAGGACACCGTCGACGAGATGCGTGATGACGGTCACCGGATCGGCGTGCTGGGCATCACCAGTTTCCGCCCCTTCCCACTGCACCTGGTGCGCGCTGCGTTGCACAAGGCCAGGCGCGTGGTGGTCCTGGAAAAGAGTCTGGCGGTGGGCATCGGCGGAATACTTTCCAACGATGTGCGCATGGCCATATCCGGGTTGCACATGCCAGGCTACACTGTGGTGGCCGGGCTGGGAGGTCGCGCGATCACGCGCAAGTCCCTGCACCAATTGTTCCGGAAAGCGGAACAGGGCTTGCTGGAACCGCTGACCTTTCTGGATCTGGACTGGGATGTGGTCAACAAGCAGTTGGCGCGGGAACGCAGCGTACGCCGCTCCGGGCCTGTGGCGGAAAACATTCTGCGCGATATCGGTACCGTCGCCTCCAAAATTGCATAAGGAGACAGCATGCCATTCCAACCTGTCAAGTTTTACCAGACCGGCACTTTCACCGTCGGCAACCGCTTGCTGAAACCTGAAGACCGCAGCGTCCAGTCGCATCGGGATCGCAGCAATGCCATCAACTCGGGACATCGCGCCTGCCAGGGATGCGGGGAGGCTTTGGGCGCGCGCTATGCGCTGGATGCGGCGATGGAAGCGACCAAGTCACAATTGATCGCGGCAAATGCCACGGGTTGCCTGGAAGTGTTTACCACGCCCTATCCCGAAACGTCATGGCAGTTGCCGTGGATGCATTCCCTGTTTGGAAATGCCGCAGCGGTGGCGACCGGCATTGCGGCGGCGTTGAAGGTCAAAGGGCGCAACGAAATCCGGGTGATCGCGCAGGGCGGCGATGGTGGCACCACCGATATCGGACTCGGCTGCCTGTCCGGCATGTTCGAGCGCAACGATGATGTGTTGTACATCTGTTACGACAATGAGGCGTACATGAATACCGGCGTGCAACGCTCGTCAGCCACGCCTCCCGCAGCACGAACGGCAACCACGATGCCGGTAGGTCCGAATCCCGGCAATCCCTTCGGGCAGGGAAAATTCGTTCCTGCGATCGCGATGGCCCACGAGATCCCCTATGTTGCGACGGCCACCGTGGCCGATTTGCACGACCTCGAAGCCAAAGTGAAGCGCGCGATGGAATTTCGCGGTGCACGCTACATCCATATCTTCGTACCGTGCCCGCTGGGTTGGGGAACGGCTTCGCACGATACCATCCGCATTGCGCGGCTGGCGCATGAAACCGGCTTGTTCCCGATATTCGAGGCGGAGCATGGCTTGCAAGTCAGCGCATTGCCGATACGCAAGCAACTGCCTGTCGAGGAATATCTGAAACCACAAAAACGCTTTGCCCATTTGTTCGGCGCCAAACCTGAACTGGAGGTCATCGCACGCATACAGGCGCGTGCCGATCGCAATATCCGCAAGTACGGGTTGGTAAAGCAACAGGAGACACCATGAGGGACAAACCATTTGCCATCACGCTGGATCCCGGCTCCTCGCTGGCCAATCACACCGGATCATGGCGTACCATGAAACCGGTTTATCTGGACAGGTTGCCGCCGTGCAATGCGGGCTGTCCTGCGGGAGAAAATATCCAGGGCTGGTTGTTCCACGCCGAATCGGGAGATTACGAACAAGCCTGGCGTGTGCTGACCCTGGACAATCCGCTGCCTGCGATCATGGGGCGGGTCTGCTATCACCCTTGCGAAGATGTCTGCAATCGAGGCCATCTGGACAGTGCGGTCGGCATCAATTCGGTCGAACGATTTCTCGGCGATGAGGCGATCAGACACGGCTGGAAATTCGATGAGCCCGCCGCAACATCCGGCAAGAAAGTGCTGGTGGTCGGCGCCGGTCCGTCCGGATTGTCCGCCGCCTACCATCTTGCGCGTCTCGGACACCGCGTGGAAATTCACGAGGCCGGTCCGCTGTCCGGTGGCATGATGCGTTTTGGCATTCCCAAATATCGTCTGCCTCGCCAGGTGCTGGATGCCGAAGTGGCGCGTATACTTGATTTCGGCGTGACACTCAAACTCGATACCAGAGTGACGAACATCGAGGACAGCATGCACAGCGGTAATTTTGATGCGGCATTTCTCGCCGTCGGGGCGCACATTGGCAAGCGCGCCTTCATTCCGGCAGGCGACGCGGCACGCATCATGGACGCGGTTTCCGTGTTGCGCAGCATGGAGGGTGAGGAGAGGCCGCAGTTGGGCCGCCGTGTGGTGGTTTATGGTGGGGGCAATACCGCGCTCGATGTGGCGCGTACCGCCAGGCGGCTGGGGGCGACTGAAACCATCATCGTCTATCGTCGCACGCGAGAGAAGATGCCGGCACATAATACCGAGGTGGAAGAAGCGCTGCAGGAAGGGGTGATGATCAAATGGTTGTCCACGATCATCCATGCTGGCGAACATGACCTCACCATCGAGAAAATGGCGCTGGACGAAAAAGGCTATCCGCAACCCACGGGCGAATTCGAAACCATGGCGGCGGATTCGCTGGTGCTGGCGCTCGGGCAGGATGTCGATCTGTCTCTACTGCAAAACGTGGCAGGCCTAGAGATCAAGGATGGCACGGTGCAGATCGACAGCAACATGATGACCGGGCATCCGGGTATTTTCGCCGGAGGCGACATGGTGCCATCGGAGCGTACCGTGACAATGGGAGTCGGGCATGGCAAAAAAGCCGCGCGTCACATCGATGCCTGGTTGCGCCACACAAGTTATGTGCCCGCCGCAAAACATGAACCGGTTACTTTCGATATGCTCAATCCATGGTATTACTCCGATGCCCCAAAAATCATGCGTCCGGTGCTGGATGCAATACGCCGCCAGTCCGGTTTTGAGGAAGTTCAGGGCGGCCTGGACGAGAATAATGCTCTGTTCGAGGCGCGTCGCTGCCTGTCCTGTGGCAACTGTTTCGAGTGCGATAACTGCTATGGCGTATGTCCCGACAACTCGGTGATCAAACTTGGCCACGGCAAGCGTTTCCGGATCAACTACGACTATTGCAAGGGTTGCGGCATCTGCGTTGCCGAATGTCCATGCGGGGCAATCAAGATGGTTCCAGAGGATGCCTGACGACCCTCTTCGGACCGATTCTGATTTTCGGTAACAGGATGGGTGAGGGCCGCGTGGGAGGGTCGCTTGAGAGAGGGGCGGGTGAGATTGGATATTCGGGGTCATATGAGCGCGGATGATCAGGCCAGGGCATTGCTCGATATTGCAGGGACCCTCGCTGCCGAATTGCGCCCCGGCATAAGGACGGTGGTGACCCTCGACAGCGCGCTGGACCGTGACATCGGCTTCGACAGTTTGGCTCGGGTGGAATTGGTGCTGCGCTGTGAGCGCTTTTTTGATGTGAGTCTGCCGGAGCGGACGTTGGCGACGATCGAGACGCCACGCGATTTGCTGCGGGCCCTGTCGTCCGCCAGTGCCGCACCGCAGCCGTTTGCGGCAGCAGAAATCAGGGAGATTGCCGCCGGGGAGGTAACAGACATTCCCAGTCACGCCACCACCCTGCTGGAAATGCTTGACTGGCACGTGTCCGCCCATGGCGAGCGCACGCACATCGTCCTCTCTGAAGAGGCAGGAGAGGAGATACTCAGTTATCAGGCCTTGCACCAAGGGGCGGAGGCGCTGGCTGCAGGGTTGCAACGCCATGATCTGCAGCCGGGCCAGACCGTGGCGATCATGCTTCCGACCAGTCGCGACTACTTTTACAGTTTTTATGGTGTGCTGCTGGCCGGCGGCATCCCTGTGCCCATCTATCCGCCCGCGCGTCTGTCGCAGATCGGGGATCATCTGCGCCGTCATGCGGGTATCCTGAACAATGCCGCGGCCACTCTGCTGATCACCGTACCGGAAGCAAGACCGCTGGCGCAACTGCTCAAGTCTCTTGTCGCAAGCCTGCGCACCGTTGCGACGGTACAGGAACTTTCCACGCCAGGGGCAGGGCTTGCCCGCCACGTCAGCAGGGCTGAAGAGATTGCCATGTTGCAGTACACTTCCGGCAGCACCGGCAATCCCAAGGGAGTGGTATTGACCCATGCCAACCTGCTTGCCAACATCCGGGCGATGGGACAGGCGGCACGGGCAGATGCCTCGGACGTGTTCGTGAGCTGGCTGCCGCTCTATCACGACATGGGCCTGATCGGCGCCTGGCTGGGCAGTCTGTACCATGCCATTCCTCTCGTCGTCATGTCGCCGCTCACCTTTCTGGTCCGACCCGAGTGCTGGCTGTGGGCCATCCATCGTCACCGCGGCACCTTGTCGGCGGCACCCAACTTCGCCTATGAGTTATGTCTGCGCAAGATCGACGACCGTGCCATCGAGGGTTTGGATCTGAGCAGTTGGCGCATGGCCTTCAATGGCGCAGAACCCGTCAGCCCAGACACCGTTTACCGTTTTCAGCAGCGCTTTGGTCGCTATGGCTTGCGCCCGGAGGCTCTCACGCCGGTCTACGGTCTCGCCGAGTCTGCGGTTGGTCTGGCCTTTCCGCCTCCTGGCCGCGGACCGATCATCGACCGGATTCGCCGCGAACCGTTCATGCGCGGCGGTCGGGCCCTGCCTGCCGCCGAGGACGAGTTGGAGGTGTTGCGCTTCGTGGCCTGTGGCCAGCCACTGCCCGGCCACGCCATTCGCATCGTCGATCGCGCGGGTCATGAATTGGGTGAGCGTGAAGAGGGGAGACTGGAATTTCGCGGTCCTTCCGCCACCTCGGGCTATTTCCATAATCCGGAACAGACAAGCGGCCTGTTCCACGATGGGTGGCTTGATTCCGGTGACCTGGCCTACACCGACGCTGGAGAGATCTATCTCACCGGCCGTGTCAAGGACATCATCATCCGCGCCGGACGCAACATCTATCCCTATGAACTGGAAGAGGCGGTGGGCAATATCGCTGGCATACGCAAGGGTTGTGTCGCGGTATTCGGCAGTCCCGACCTGGTCAGTGGTACAGAGCGTTTGGTGGTGATGGCGGAAACGCGCATAACCGAGACCGAGGCGTTGGACAAACTACGCGAGCAGATTAATACCCTGGCAATGAACTTGCTCGGTGAACCGCCGGATGATGTGGTGCTGGCTCCACCGCATGGCGTGCTCAAGACCTCCAGCGGCAAGATCCGTCGTGCCGCCAGCCGGGAACTCTATGAAAAAGGTGTGAGTGATGTGCCCCCGCATGCGGTGTGGCGACAATTCACGCATCTGGCCTGGATGGGAATGGTTCTTCAACTGCGCCGAAATTTTTACATGATCGTGGATGCCCTCTATGCCGGGTATCTCTGGATGCTGTTCTGGATGATGGCGCCATTCACCTGGCTGATTGCTTCCATTCTGCCGCGCCCCGTGTGGAGTTGGGGCGTGAGCGGTATCATGGCGCGGTTGTTTGTGCGCTTGTCCGGCATGCCGTTTCTGGTGCGGGGCGTAGAGAATCTGCCGACCGGCGCGTGCGTACTGGTGGCCAATCACGCCAGTTATCTGGACGGCATACTTGTGGTCGCTGCACTGTCGCGGCAGTTCAGTTTCGTCGCCAAGCGCGAACTGAAAGATCAGTTCATTCCCCGCATCTACCTGCAACACATCGGTACGGAATTCGTGGAGCGCTTTGAATTCGAAGGAAGCGTGGAAGGTGTGAAACGGTTGCTTGAGAGAATGCAGGCCGGACAGTCGCTGATCTTCTTTCCGGAGGGCACCTTTTACCGGGCACCGGGTCTGCTGCCATTTCGCATGGGTGCGTTTGTCATCGCAGCCCAGGCAGGAGTTCCGATCGTACCGATGACCATCCGCGGCTCCCGCACCGTATTGCGCGATGGCCAATGGTTTCCGCGGCGCGGCGCGATCAGCATCACCCTCGGGGTGCCGATCCTTCCCGATGGAACGGATTGGGCCGCTGCCCTCAAACTGCGCAATACCGCCCGTGCGGAAATCTTGCGCCACTGCGGAGAACCGGACGTGGCGAGGTGATGGCAGATTCCATCCGGGCCAATAGTGAATGAACCGGGACACGACGTGACATCTTCGCTGACACCGGGGGATTCAGGCAGCGTCAAGGGCGGCAACCAATGCCGCTTGCAAACTAGCGCATTCGGCTTCGGTGCCGATGCTGATGCGAAGATAGTTTTCAATTTCGGGCTGGCGGAAGTGTCTGACCAGTATGGCGCATTCGCGCAGTGCAGATGCCAAACTTGCGGCATTGTGATCGGGGTGACGCACGAACAGAAAATTGGTGGCCGACGGGCAGACCAGAAACCCCATGGCTTCGAGTTGCCGAGCCAGAAGGTCGCGCGTCCGCATCACCAGAGCCCGTTTCTCCTGAAAGTAGTCCTCGTCTTCAAGCGCGGCCACGGCACCAGCGATGGCGAGTTTGTCTAGGGGATAGGAGTTGAAGCTATTTTTCACACGTTCCAATCCTTCGATCAGTGATGCATGACCCACTGCAAACCCGACACGCAGGCCGGCAAGCGAGCGCGACTTCGAGAATGTTTGAACAATCAGTAAATTTGGATACGTTTTCACCAGTGGTATGGCAGTTTTGGCGCCAAAGTCCACATAGGCTTCATCAATTAGGACTACGCGGTCGGGGTGTGTGCGGACGACGGTTTCAATCTCCGACAGAGATAAGGGGATGCCTGTCGGTGCATTTGGGTTGGCGAATACGATGCCGCCACATGGCCTCTGATAGTCGTTGACCCGAATCCCCATATCGCGATCGAGCGCTACGGTAGTGAAGGTAATTCCATACAGACGGCAATATACGGGATAGAAACTGTAAGTAATATCTGGAAACAGGATCGGCTGGTCCTGAATAAAAAAAGCATGGAATGCATGGGCCAGGACCTCATCGGAGCCATTTCCAACGAAAACCTCGGATGGAGAAACATGATAGTAGGACGCGATCGCCTGTTTGAGTTTCGATGCATCTGGGTCGGGATAGAGGCGCAAACCGCTGCCTACTTCACCGTTGAGTGCCGTGAGAACAGAAGGCGATGGCCCATAAGGATTTTCATTGGTATTGAGTTTGATCAGATTCGGAATTTTGGGTTGTTCGCCCGGCACATACGGCACCAATTCATGAATACACGGACTCCACAATCGATTCATTTCATATTTTTCCATATGATGTTTATTGGGGGAGGTATTTTGCGTCAATTCCTGCACCTCTGCTAACGTGGTAGGTGGCAGGGAATCTGCCTTTCTTGTTGAAGGCCGTTCAGAAAAGTTCGCACTGCTTCAGTGAAAGCACTGGGGTTATCAAAATGAACAATGTGGCCTGCTTCCAGAGTTTGAAGTTGAGTATCAGGCCGACGTTTCGCCATTTGTTCCATCTGCTCCAGGCCTGGACATCTTCCAATATCGCCATTATAGGGCCGCTCTCCGAACTACGCCCGCTTTTGGGCGCATCGTTGCCCACGCCACAGTAGCGCATATGATTTGAACCAGCCCCCCAAGGAACATCGAAAGGCGCAAACCATCCTGGCTGTCATGCATCATGGCGAACAACGCTCCAAGGACTGCAACGCCGATCGTCGCGCCTGCCATACGGGCCGCATTGATAAGTGCGCTGGCAGTTCCAGAACGGTCTGGAGTAACTGCACCAACGACGGCACCCATCAAGGGGCCTGTGGCTAAGCCCATTCCGAACCCAGTCAGCGTCAGTCCTATCTCGGTCAAGACGATGGATGCTAGATGTGCGCTCAAACCGATGAGCAAGAGACCGCTGCCGATGATTGCCACGCCTCCGGCGGTCATAAAACTCACACTAAACTTTTTCGCCAGCGCTCCAGAGAACGGCGAAACGAGAACAAAAACCAGGGCCATCGGCATCAGCGCGATGCCGGCTCCGGTTGCATCCAGCCTGCCGCTGCTTTGCCATGTCAAGGGCAGCAGGAAAAGGGTGCCGTACATGCCGAATGTCATTCCGGTTGTGGCGATTATGGCCCCCCGGAATTCTCGTACCCGGAAGATATCCAAAGGCACGAGGGCTACGGCGCCCTTTTTCGCCTCCAGCTTGATGAACAGAACAATTGCAAACAAGGCGACGGCGAAGGTGATGATGGCAAGTCTGGGCATGCTATGCAACTGGATCGCAGAAAAGGCCAGACTGCCGAGAGCAGTGGCACCAAGTAGTTGTGCAGGAGCATCGAAATGTCGATCCCTCAGATCAGAGGACTCAGTAATAGACGGTATCGCGAGAAGCAGCGCAGTAAGGCTCAGTGGAATCGTTGCCAGGAAGATACTTTGCCAGTCAAATCGGGAAATCAGAAACCCGCCCAGTGTCGGGCCGATTGCCAGTGCCAGTCCGTTGCAGGCTGCCCAAATACCAAGGGCCCTGCCACGTTCCATGGGTTCATGCCAGACCACCCGGATAATGGCCAGGGACGCTGGAATCAAGAGGGCCGCACCGAGGCCAGCGAGCGCGCGACCACTGATCAAAATCGTGAGGGAGGGAGCGAACGCGCAAAGGAAGGATGCTACCGTGATGATCGCCGCTCCGACCATAAAGATGCGCCGCCTGCCATAGAGATCGGCCAGTTGGCCACCCGTGAGCAATAGCACAGCGTAGACGAGGTTGTAACTATCCACAATCCATTGCAGCGCATTGACGCTGGCTGAAAAATATTCGCCGATAGGATGGAGGGCAAGATTGACGACTGCCGTATCCACCTGGGCGACAAGTACCGCCATACAAAGCGTAATCAGGGTGACCCAACGGTATTTGGCTGCCACGCTGGGGTGGTGTCGCTGGCGTGGACGAGAGAGGTCATCCATGATATTCGGGCCTCAGTTTTAGGTTGGTCCAGTTTATCGCCTACCTGATCAAGATGTTTCGATGTGCGTCGAAGCGTTCGATGCTACTGTTGGGATAGGATAGGGTCATTACTACGACAGGAGTGCGCATGTCCCACCTGCCAAGTTTTTCTGCCACTGCTTTCCTGATTGCTGACCCTACACGTGCGGCGATGCTGACGGCATTGTTGGATGGACGCGCGCTGCCAGCGGGCGAGTTGGCTTATGCGGCCGGCATTACTGCACAGACTGCGAGTACCCATCTCGCCAAGTTGCTTGCAGGTGGGCTGGTATTGGTCGAGACAGAGGGACGGCATCGCTATTATCGCCTTGCTGGCCCTGACGTTGCCCATGCGCTGGAGCAACTTGCAGCAATTCAACCCGAAGCCCCTGTCAGACGGAAGGCGCTCAGCCCACAGGGGCTGCAACTCAGGTTTTGCCGTTGTTGTTACGATCACCTTGCCGGTCAGGTCGGGGTTGCCATCACACGAAGCATGCAAAAACGGGGCTATATTCTTCCTGCACCTGACAAACAATTCGAGGTGACGCCAGCCGGTATCGAATGGTTTGGCAACATGGGTCTCGATGTTCGAGCACTCAAACCAACCCGACGCGGTCTTGCGCGGCAATGTCTCGACTGGACGGAACGCACCCATCATCTGGCCGGTCCGCTTGGCGTTGAATTTATGAACGTGCTGTGCTCTGCGGGTTGGTTGCGGCGCTCTAAATCATCCCGTGTCATTCAAGTCACGCCGAAGGGATGGTCTGGGCTGAAAAAACAACTTGGCATTGAAGAAATATCCGTCGTGTCAGTTTCATAAGTTGTAAAAGTTTTTTCGACAGTGGACGGTGCTGATGACCCCCCATTGAACGCAGTTTCTCCGTTCCCTCCCCACCGAGTCTGAGTAAGGACCTCATATCGAGGCCTACATTCAAAAGGACGGAACAGCATGAAAAACTCGATTCATAGCACAGTTTATAACCCAATCGTTCGCCGTGCCGGAATGGCCGGGGCGGTATTTCTGGCCACCATTTCCAATGCGTTCGCCACCGGTACCGGTGGTTTTCCCTGGGACGGCGCGATTATCCAACTGCAAAGTGATCTTATTCCGAGTACATCAAGGAACGCTACCAGCAATGTGTGATTCAGAACTTTTCGAGACTTGCCGGTTCACAGGCATGACATCCTCAAAACCCCGTTAGGCATTTTTTAATTTCCAACCGCCGTCGCAGTCGAGAATGGTGCCAGTAACAAAGGTGTTGGTCGTAAGGAATCCATCCAGAATATCGCCCACCAGATAGATAGTATCGGCCTCGTTGTACCGCAGAAAATCCAGTAGATACTCGGCCT
>NZ_DAHVHV010000140.1:0-739 GCF_027317285.1 Ferrovum sp.
GCGACAACCCCGGCGCCCACGGTCCGACCGCCTTCGCGAATCGCAAATCGTAACCCCTCTTCCATCGCAATCGGCGCAATCAACGTCACCGTCACCGACACGTTGTCTCCCGGCATCACCATCTCCGTCCCCTCAGGCAACTCGATCGCCCCCGTCACATCCGTCGTGCGGAAGTAAAACTGCGGACGATACCCCTGGAAAAACGGCGTATGACGCCCTCCCTCATCCTTCGACAACACGTAAATCTCCGCCGTGAACTTGGTGTGCGGCGTGATCGACCCAGGCTTCGCCAACACCTGTCCACGCTCCACATCCTCACGCTTCGTCCCGCGCAACAACACCCCAACATTGTCCCCAGCCTGCCCCTGATCCAGCAACTTGCGGAACATCTCAACCCCGGTACACACCGTCTTCTGCGTGGCCTTCAACCCCACAATCTCGATGTCATCCCCAACCTTCACAATCCCGCGCTCAACCCGACCGGTCACCACCGTCCCGCGCCCGGAAATCGAAAACACATCTTCCACCGGCATCAGAAACGGCCCATCAATCGCGCGCTTCGGCTCGGGAATGTACGTGTCCAGCGCCTCCGCCAACTTCCAGATCGACGGCTCACCAATCTCCGACTGATCCCCTTCCAGCGCCTTCAGCGCACTTCCAACCACAATCGGCGTGTCATCCCCAGGAAAATTGTACTTCGACAACAATTCCCGGACTTCCATCTCCACCAATTCCAGCA
>NZ_DAHVHV010000141.1:0-728 GCF_027317285.1 Ferrovum sp.
TGATACTTTTATCCGGTTATCCGGGGGCGCACTGGATTCGACGGGGATGAGAAAGCAAGAATCGCATGCCGAGGACTCCTGGCTCCTCGTAAATCATCCGGGAAACAACACAACTGCCAACAACGAAATGGCACTTGCTGCCTGATTTAAAAGTCAGGTGAGCTAGCGTCTACCGGTACCAGTGCCTGTCCTGGTCCGGAGGCGTCGAGATGACAGGATGGCTTCCGGAACCCGCCTGGGTTCCGCTAGCGACACAAATCCAGGCTCGCGGCGAAAAGGGTGTGTCCTTTCTCCCTCTAGTGGCCAGACAAAAAAAAGGGCTAAGCATGTAGTGGTTCTTAGCGGACTGTTTCCGGACGCGGGTTCGATTCCCGCCGCCTCCACCATTACCAGATCCAAAGCCATCCAAGATCTCCGGTAAAGTGATCAAGCCAGCGTAAAAGCTGGCTTTTTTCATGTCCTGAGTCCTTCAAGATCCGAGAAAATCTATTGGCAGCTCCTAAGCAAACTGCGCATCCCGCTTGATGTTATTCCCGGAAAATCCTTTTATGTCAGTAGTCCGTTGTGAAGGCCTTGAGTAGTAGTGGAATAATACCGGTTCCCCATGCTGGATCTTCTATCTTAGTCGACTAATATGAGACGACATACCTTCGTTTAATGAAATAAGAATACCATTCCGAGTTATTTTACTAAATAAATGGGAGTTGAGTGGAGATTTTCTGTCATAG
>NZ_DAHVHV010000142.1:0-725 GCF_027317285.1 Ferrovum sp.
ATAACCAAGTTCGACCACGGCCGGAGGGCAGAGCGAAGTGGGCTTGCGACCACGTGCGGACTATAGCGGTCGGATGCAGCGTCTTGTTGGGCGCTTTCGACATCCTCTGTCGATTTAAGAGCGACCATCTCCCGCCCATTGTTGTACATTGCTATCTCCCTCCAACTAATTGAATAACCAACTGTTTTCCTGGATCACGACCGCTTGGTTATGTTCTTCATCCTTTGATCCATAGACGAGCGTCACGATGCCCCTGTCCAACTCTTGTTTTAAAAACTGGAGTTGCTCGCTGTTGCCCCTTAGTTCAGCGAGGTATCGTTCCCTGAATTGTTCCCACTTGCCCTGGTCGTGACCAAACCATTTCCGGAGTTCCGTGCTGGGGGCGATATCTTTGAGCCACAGATCAACGCTTGCCTTTTCCTTTGTTAAACCTCGCGGCCACAGCCTGTCCACGAGGATACGCCGACCATCATGTTTGTCCGGCTGTTCATATACCCGTTTAATCCTGATTTTCATGACTAATTCTTAAGCAACTATATCAGTAACCTGAAAACTCTTCCGTGCGGATATTGTCATCATCGACTCCCGCTGCGCTCAGTATTTCTCGCATCGCATTCACCATCGCAGGTGGGCCGTCGATGTAGTAGATGGGGAGCGTCAGATTATCAATGAATTTCAGGAGCATGGCCTTGCTGATAAATCCGGTTTCTCCATGCCACTCGTGA
>NZ_DAHVHV010000143.1:0-688 GCF_027317285.1 Ferrovum sp.
TGAGACGCCACCGTAGAGAAGTGGGGTGTGGTGGTGGAATGCGGGTGGAGGAGTAGGCGAAGAAACCTCTACGGCAAACCGACCTTCGCTTTCAGCCAAAGCACTCAGCTGACCATAGTTGGTTGTCAGAATTCGGGGATCTGTCCAAAAATTCTAGACCGGCTTTGCAACCAAATTATGTTGAAAAGTTTTTGGTAGTCGTTTCTTGCCCTGTAATGGTATACAAATTTTCTTCAAAGAAAACATACCCATTAAAAGGAGTCCCTTTTATCGTCATATTTAAGACAAGTATTCTCCTACCCATTTCCACTTTATCTTCGAAATTACACGCAATTGATGTTTGTAGGTTTTTTATTGAGTGACCTTGTAACGGCACATCGTAGTCTGATAAATCCACGTCCAAGTCATCAAATCGTTTTAACTTAAATTCATTTTCAAGTACGTACCCATCATCGTCTTTAAATGCTGGTAGCGCAAGCGTGCACAAAAAATATCCACTAAAATTTATAGAGTTGTAGAAACGAATGTGTAAATTCGAAAATTTCAAAAAAATATCATTCGGTAATCCAGGAATGTTTTTTACGGGAATTGATTTGCTCGCTTCGGCTTTATTTTCGTATTTGTATCTCAACTTATCGCCTCACTAATTTTATCAACAAACTTAATCAGTTAGTTATCAAAGAACAAT
>NZ_DAHVHV010000144.1:0-681 GCF_027317285.1 Ferrovum sp.
AGAATGAATATGACTAATTATCTCATCAATTCAAACGGTTGTATATGTTTTTAAGGGTTTGGAACACGGATTCAGGTGAAAGTAAATCATGGGGTTGTATTCTTTGTTCAAAATTACCTAATTTAACCATGATGTTTCCCAAAAATGTTAGGGATAAAGTTTTAAAGTCGCCTTTCAGGGATCCGTAAATCCCCCGCCTTCAGGCGGTAGGGTTTGATCTTCGTTCCAGCATAACGAATCCATGAAAAATGAGTTCGTTTTTGATTTTGACTTCAGTCGGCCTTGTGCCGACCAAATCGGCTTGAGCCGTAATTCGAAGCCCTCGCCTTTAGGCGAGGGTGGTTCACTCAATATGAGGCATATTTATAGCCCCGGTTCAAATTCAAAGTGCAACGATGGCGGTTTAATGTAACGACAGCAGTTCTTTCCACTTTGTTTGGCCAAATACATTGCAGTATCGGCAATTTTTACCAACTGCTCTGCTGTTTCTCCGTGGTCTGGATAGATAGCGATACCAATGCTGGAACTTACCGTGTAATTTTTTCCACAATTGATTGAAAATGGACGAGCTATTTCATCAATAATTTTTCTAGCCACGCGGTCTTTGCTGCTCGTTGTTTGCGCATTACAGAGAATCACCGTAAACTCATCACCACCTATGCGCGCTACCGTATCCGATTC
>NZ_DAHVHV010000145.1:0-664 GCF_027317285.1 Ferrovum sp.
TTAAAGAATCCAAAACGGATGCTCTTCCAGAGGTGCGTTTTGCGATTGATCGAAATTAACCTTGAATTGCTCGGGCCCAGTTAGACATTTCAGCCATTTGCATTTCCTATTCCAGTCCGCCTGCTTCGGCGATCTCGATCAAGGTTGGAATATTGGAAAATCCCAACAATATTGTAACTTCCCAGTAGAGGAACCTTTTTCTTTCCGGCCACTCGCTCTACAGCCACAAGCGTCCATGATTCCATCCAGAGGCACCAAAATTGAAAATTGTAGAGTAGGATGGTGGTTTTGCGTTTTTCGAGGATTGCCTTGTGTCTGCACTGTCTTCCCTGCTGGATGCCTACCACCAGATTGCCCAGACCCAGCGCGAGAAGGGGACCTACTTTGAAGACCTGATCCTCTGTTACCTCAAGAACGAACCCAAATACCGCGACCTGTACGAAAGCGCCTGGACCTACTCCGACTGGGCCCGATTGCAGGGGATCAACGCGCAGGATGCCGGGATCGACCTGGTGGCCGAGGTTCGGGGAACCGGGGAATTCCACGCCATCCAGTGCAAGTTGTACGCCCCGGATTATGTCCTGCGCAAGGAAGACATCGACAGTTTCATGACGGCTTCGGGTAAAATCGCTTTTACCCACCGCCTGATCTTCAGCACCTGCCT
>NZ_DAHVHV010000146.1:0-325 GCF_027317285.1 Ferrovum sp.
GACGATGAGCACATCGCGCAGCAGGGCCTGCAAGTTCTCCCTCAGCCCGGAGGGGGCAAGACGAACTGCTTCGTCTATTGTGATAGGAAAATAATACATTGAATTTTTTAGAATGGCATTGTGCGATTTGAAGCGCTCGATCAAATCTTCCTTTCTGGAAAAAGCCTGTTCCCATTGACGCACGGCACGATCGATCCGTTCATTACCCTGCAGGAAGAGCATGTTTGTTTTCAGATCACTCCGGCGCAGCCGGATTTCATTCTCCGCAACAACGATTCCATCATAATTGTTCTGAAGACGGTACCGAAGTTTTACGACCTGTTCG
>NZ_DAHVHV010000146.1:335-658 GCF_027317285.1 Ferrovum sp.
CCATGGTGGAAATTTCGTTGAGGTCTTCCAAGGTTCGCTGATGCAGAAAAGGGTCTATCGATCTTGCGTTAATGAATAGAAAAGTCAGGAAGACAGTGCTGGCAAGCACGATCAAAACCTGCTTGGAGTTGATTCGCCCCAGGTTCATAAGGGGTGGCCATTATATTCACCGGTCAGGGTCTTCAGAAAAGCAACGATTTCTGAAATATCTTCGGTGGTCAAATCGAGTCCCAGTTGATACTTTCCCATGATCTTTACGGCATCTTCGAGCGTTGGCGCAGAGCCATTGTGCAGATAGGGTGCTGTGAGTGCGATGTTGCGCA
>NZ_DAHVHV010000147.1:0-657 GCF_027317285.1 Ferrovum sp.
CCCGGCAGATGTTCTGGAGACGATCTCGGCTGCTACGACTGAACAAATTGACGGGTGGCTGTATCAGGTGCTTGAAGCCAAGAGCCTGAATGAAGTGTTCGGCCCGACCACGCACTAACCCCAAGAACTGACCATCCCGGATCGCTGTCCAGGATGGTTGGTCCAGTCACACCCGCACCAACGCCACCTGCTCGACGGTCTTTGGCATGGCCAGTGTCAGAGGCACAGCCTTGGATACTTCGTTTATCGGTTAACGGGGGTGTGTGGTTTGCCATCGAGTTGCTCGCTATTGGGGCCAGAGAGCGATAGAGCGTATTGTGCGGAACATTGCCAGCCAAAAAACTACGGGCGGATGCCGATGCGTAGACCAGCCTTCGCTGCCTCCCGAAGATGCGTCCATTCTGAATCACCGCGTCAGCAGATCGACGTAGCCCTGGTAGCTGTAGCTGCGATTCTTCTTCTGTCCGGTCATTTCCTTCACGATGCCCAGGTCAACCAACTGATTGACCGCCGCACTGGCCGTGGGGAAACTCGTATCGAGAAACAGCCGTGCCCGCTCGATGTTGAAGCGCGGCATCATCGGTAGCATCTCGAACAGGCGATAGGCTGCCGGCCCCGACTTCGCTGATTCAAGCAGGCGACGACGATCCGCCGACA
>NZ_DAHVHV010000148.1:0-644 GCF_027317285.1 Ferrovum sp.
TCTCATAGGTGGCGACAAGCGGAAACAACAGGCCGAGATTGAAACAGCATTGGAATACTGGAAGAACTGGAACAGGAGAAACGAGATATGAACAAAGCATCCCGCCCCCATGATGATGCAGTGCTGGAACTGCTGCGCGAAGACCCGGCCTTTGCCGATGAATACCTGTCCACCGCACTGGATGAATCAAACCAACCCGGAGGACGTGAAGCCCTGCTGACCGCCCTGCGACACATTGCCGAGGCGCAAGGCATGAGCGCGGTTGCAGAACGGGCAGGAATACCAAGGGAAAGCCTTTACCGGGCATTGTCCTTGCGCGGCAATCCGACAATCAAGACCCTACTGGCAGTTGTTGGCGCTGCCGGGTTGAAGTTATCAGTCCACCGATAGGAGCAAATGAAAATGAAGATGCACAACCCGCAGCGCGTGCATCGGGTTAAACCTTTGGGCTGGTGGTATGGCGAGCCTTTGCCCGAAGATTACCTAACGAACCCAAAGTATATTTTCAAGCCTGGGCGCATGTTGACGGATTTTTACGCGACTGACCAAGACTTAAAATCTGCTGACAATGAGACACAAGGCGCTTGAACTGGAAACAGGCAGGCGGTTTTTTGTGGATGACCTTCCGGCAAAACCTACACTGC
>NZ_DAHVHV010000149.1:0-505 GCF_027317285.1 Ferrovum sp.
GCCGTATCCCGTCGCACCTGACCAATGATGCGCACCCTCTGTTCGAGCAGGGGCAGAATCAAACTCTTGCGCATGAACCAGGCATCGATCAGCAGACGCGCTTCCCGGACATTCCCCCTGACCGACTCGATCAACTGCCGCGCCACCCAGAGTTTGCCGCGTTGGCCGGATTCTTCGACCAACCAGGAACGAATCGGGATGGTCAGTGCCGAACCCAATCGGACCCGCACCACCAGGGCCAGCGTGACCCAACCCTGGCTGTTCAGAAAGGTGGGTCGGTTGGCCTTGTGGCTGTGATCGTGTTTGATGCTGATCCCCGGCCCCTTCTTCGCGCAACGGGGAACCAGCGTATCGTCGATGATCAGGTTGACCAACTCGTTTGGAAAAACTCTTTGCGTCAATTGCAGTAATTGGATGGA
Source organism: Ferrovum sp. (assembly GCF_027317285.1). Lineage (NCBI taxonomy): Bacteria > Pseudomonadati > Pseudomonadota > Betaproteobacteria > Ferrovales > Ferrovaceae > Ferrovum > Ferrovum sp. Next base: position 420 of record NZ_DAHVHV010000149.1, read on the forward strand.
CAAGTCGGCGACCGAGACATTCGCCCGCTCGATCAGTTTGTAGTAGGTGGTCCAGTGCGCTTCGCGGCGAATGGCTCCGATGGCAC
>NZ_DAHVHV010000149.1:515-630 GCF_027317285.1 Ferrovum sp.
CCCAGCCTTCCGGGTTGAGCATGCAACCGATCAGAAGTTCGACAAAGGTTCGACGGGAACGGGGTGGAACGGCGGTCAGAAGAAAGGAAATCCATTCCGAGAGCAGCAGACAGAC
>NZ_DAHVHV010000014.1:0-41682 GCF_027317285.1 Ferrovum sp.
ATTTCAGCAAAGTTTTGGTCAAGTTGCGGCCACGGTGGATCGACATTCCCGGGACATCTTCAATTACTTTGATTCACCGATCACCAACGGCTATGCCGAAGCAACAAATGGTGTCATGAAAGCGGCGAACGAAATGGGACGTGGTTACAGTTTTGAAGTCATTCGGGCAAAACTGATGTTCTCGAAAGTTCCGATGCAAACTGGTAAAGTGATCTCTCATGACGGCAATGCAACCGACATACAACAACCTGCTTCAACCTGGGGTAAGCAACTATCACGCAATTATGGAAGTTTCATTCCAACCTTGGATAACTTGGCCGAGAGAGGGGAACTCGAATGATTAATTTCCAGTTTTCAGCCCTATTATGCAAATAGCCCTCAAAAAAAGGTGGGGAAGTCGATCTGTAAGCCGGGTTCTGTCTGGGACAGTCATTCCTCTAGGCCGCCAGTTACCTGACGGCTCCAGCAACCTACCCGGAAGCGGCGCGAGCCACGCCAATGCTTCCCTATTTGGTCTTGCTCCGGATGGGGTTTGACCTGCCGTCAGCGTTACCGCCTCCGCGGTGCGCTCTTACCGCACCTTTTCACCCTTGCCGTCATCCTTTCGGATGCTTGGGCGGTCTAAGTCTCTGTATCACTTTCCATGGCCTCGCGACCTCCGGCCGTTAGCCGGCATCCTGCTCTGTGGAGCCCGGACTTTCCTCCCCGGGATGAATCCCGCGGCGACTGTCCAATCCACTTCCCCGCTTCATTCTACCAGAGGGAAGCACCTGCCAGTCCAGAATTTCTCCCGCCCCCAGAGGAACCAGGGTTTGGTCTTCGACGTCCTGAAGGAGCGGTACCGTCCAGGGTTGACGGATCAGGGTCACTGTTTCGGAGTTACGGGGAACACGGTAAAAATCGGCCCCGAAATGACTGGCGAAGCCTTCCAGTTTGTCCAATGCCCCCAGAGCCTCGAACACCTGCGCATAGAAAGGCAATGCCACTGGCGCGCTGTAAATGCCGGCACAGCCGCAAGCCGTTTCCTTGCTCTGCCGGGCATGAGGTGCGCTGTCGGTGCCCAGAAAGAACCGGGGATGTCCCTTGGCCACGATGGCGCATAATGCCTGGCGGTGTTCTTCCCGCTTGAGTACCGGCAGGCAGTAGTAATGGGGCCGAATTCCGCCCTGAAAGAGCGCATTCCGGTTATAGAGCAAATGCTGGGGGGTCACCGTTGCCGCCACTCTCTCGCCCGCCTGTCGGACAAAATCCACGGCAGCTCCCGTGGTGATGTGCTCGAAAACCACGCGCAGATCCGGAAAACGTTCCAGCAGGGGGATCAACTCACGCTCGATGAATACCGCCTCACGATCAAACACATCCACATCGGGGTCGGTCACTTCGCCGTGGACCTGCAGTGGCATCCCCGTCTCTGCCAACGCCTTCAATACCCCTTCACAGCGCATCAGGTTGCGCACACCCGCGTCCGAATGCGTGGTGGCTCCCTGCGGATAGTACTTGAAACCCACCACGAACCCGCAGGCCTGCGCAGCTTCCACTTCATCCGGAGTGGTCGACTCCGTCAGATACAGGGAAAGCAACGGGGTACACCCCGAACCCTCCGGCAAAGCCGCCAGGATGCGTTCGCGGTAAGCGCGCGCCTGCCCCACCGTCGTCACTGGAGGCTTGAGGTTGGGCATGGCCATGATGCGCCCAAATACCCGCGCCGAGGGCGGAACCACCGCACGCAATGTCGCTCCATCGCGCAGATGCAGATGCCAGTCGTCGGGCCGGGTCAGAGTCAACGTTTCCGGCTTCATTCTACCGTCACGCTCTTGGCCAGATTTCGGGGTTTATCCACATCGGCCCCGCGCAGGCACGCGGTATGGTAGGCCAGCAATTGCAGGGGAACCACGTGGACCACCGGACTCAGGACCCCTTCATGGTCTGGAAGCCGGATCACATGAATCCCCTCGGAGGGGGGGAAATGGCTGTCATTGTCTGCCAGAACGTACAATTCCCCCCCTCGAGCGCGCACCTCCTGCAGATTGGACTTGAGTTTCTCGAGCAAGTCATCGTTGGGCGCCACGGCCACCACCGGCATTTCTCCATCCACCAGGGCCAACGGTCCATGCTTGAGTTCTCCCGCCGCGTAGGCTTCGGCATGGATATAGGAAATTTCCTTGAGTTTGAGTGCGCCTTCCAGGGCTATGGGGTAATGGGCCCCACGGCCCAGAAAGAGAGCATGCTGTTTGCGACAGAAGCGTTCGGCCCAGAGCCGCAACTGGGGTTCCAGATTCAGCACATGCTGCACTTTGTTGGGCAAGCGTCGCAAGGCGTCCAGATACGCCGCCTCAGCCTCTTCGGTCAATACCTGACGCACCTTGGCCAGGGTCACCGCGAGCGCAAAAAGCGCCACCAGTTGTGTCGTGAAGGCTTTGGTGGAAGCCACCCCGATTTCCATCCCGGCACGGGTCAGGAACGACAACGTCGACTGGCGTACCAACGAACTTTCCGGCACGTTGCAAATGGCCAGGGAATGGTTCATTCCAAGAGACTGGGCGTGTTTCAGGGCTGCCAGGGTATCCGCCGTTTCTCCCGACTGGGAAATGGTGATCACCAGGGTCGCCGGATCGGGCACTGAGGTCCGGTAGCGATACTCGCTGGCGATTTCCGCCCGACAGGGCATGCGCGCAATGGCCTCCACCCAGTAACCAGTCACCAGGGCGGCATGGTAACTGGTGCCGCAGGCCAGTAACAGGACATTCCGGACACCGGAAAAACAGGCCTGGGCGCCCGCGCCAAAGAGATCGGGCGTGAAGCCCCGAGCCAGAATCGGCTCCAGCGTGTCCGTCAGGGCGCGGGGTTGTTCCGCAATCTCCTTTTGCATGTAGTGATCGTAAAGACCCAATTCGGCAGTTTCAGGCGAAAGATGGCTGATGCGTTCCTGACGATTCAGCGGTTCTCCCTGCAGAGTCATCACGCGATAACCGGCGGGAGTGATCTCCACCACATCTCCGTCCTCCAGATAGAGCATGCGCCGGGTATGAGCGATCAAGGCCGCAGCATCGGAGGCAAGAAAAGTTTCTCCCTCGCCGAGACCGAGCAAAAGAGGGCTTCCCTTGCGCGCGGCCAGCAAGAGATCGGGGTGCCTGCGAGAAATCAGGGCAATGGAATAGGCCCCTTCCAGTTGCCCGAGGGCGGCACGGAAAGCCTGTCCAAGGTCGGGCTCTTGGCGCGCATGAAAATGCACCAGGTGTGCGATCACTTCCGTATCGGTATCGGACTCGAAAACATAACCTTGCGCCTGCAGAAATTGGCGCAGAAGTTCGTGGTTCTCTATGATGCCGTTATGCACGACCACCATCTCGTCGCAACTTTGGTGGGGATGGGCATTCCGGACGCTGGGAACGCCGTGAGTGGCCCAGCGGGTGTGGGCAATGCCCAGAGTACCTGCCAGCCCCGTCGCCGCCACCTCCCGCGCCAACTCGCTGACCCGGCCCGTACTGCGCACGCGCGTCAATTGGCCCGAATCCAGCACCGCCACGCCCGCTGAATCATAGCCTCGATATTCCAGGCGGTTGAGTCCATCGATCAGTATCGGTACGACGTCCCGATGCGCCAGCGCGCCCACGATGCCACACATAACCCTTCTCCCGTTTTAACGAATCCAGGGCATTATGGGTGCATCGCGCCACGCTGGCAACTGCCCCCTTCCCTGAAATCAGGCGGTGATGTCGGAACTGAGCGAATGGCGCACGGATTCCTCCAGGACAAAACGAATCACCGGGTACTCGGGGTGATTCACGCCCACCGTCAACGCGGCCCCACGGCGTACCGCCTCGCGCTGGGAAGGGGAAAGGGTATAACGCAGAAAATGAACCGCCGAAGTTTTTTCTGCGGTTTCTCGCGCCATGTCTTCATCCGCCACAGGGAACACCGGTTCGAACCCCTCCACCTGCAGCCAAAGGGCTCGTTCGATCCCCTTGAGACGTTCCAACATGCGCTTTCGTACCGGGACTTCGGCATATTCGATCAGCAGGGTAGCCTTCCAGTTATCGCCATCAGGAATCAGGGGAACGTAGGACGCCAGTTCCTCCTGGATGGCTCCGGGTTCAAAAATCTTTTCGATGCGCAGCATCTCCTGTATCTGGTACTGAACCGTCAGACGATCTTCAAACAACAGGGTCAAATGTTTCCCCACATGGACGGTCCGCTGTTTCTTGTGGGCCATGACCCTTGCCCGAAACTCCGGACGCTGTTGGGCGTAGGCTTCCAGCGACCATAAATCGGCACGGGTCAGCGACATGTCATTCCTCCGGTAATCCGTAAGCACGGCGCAGTAATGTCAGGGGATGCGCCTGTGCCACCGGCTCGCCCATCCCCTGGACGATATGACGGGTCGCAATGGGACAATCCGAAACCACCACATCCGGTTCGGCTTCTTTCATGCGGTTGAAGACCGGTTTGCCGATTTTCATGGAGTCCTCGAAAAACTCCACTTTGACGCCCCAGGTCCCATCATGGCCGGAGCAACGTTCCACCGTCGTCACCGTAGTCCCCGGAATCATCTGCAGGAGGTCACGGGTACGCAGCCCGATATTCTGCACCCGCAAGTGACAGGGCACATGGTAGGACACCCGCCCCAACTCCCGGAAATAATCCGTCTTCCACAATCCTTCCCCATGACGGGCCATGAAATATTCGAAGGGATCAAAAAAAGCCCGGGCCACCCGTGCCACCGCTTCATCCTCCGGAAACAGCAGGGGCAATTCCTGCTTGAACATCAGCACGCAGGAAGGAACGGGCGCCAGCAGGGCATAACCGGCCTGTGCCAGCGCATCCAGCGCGGGAATGTTCTGATTCTTCAGAACTTCGACCCCGTCCAGATCGCCTAACTCGAGACGAGGCATTCCGCAACACTTTTCCTGCGCCACCCAGCGGACAGGAATCTCGTTGTGCTCGAGAACCTTCAGCAGGTCCAGACCAATTCCCGGTTCATTGAAATTGGCGTAACAGGTGGCGAACAACGCCACTTTTCCCGGTGTGTGTACGCCCGGGCGAGGCGTGAAACCTTGGTTGGGAACGACCCGCCGGCGCAACGGTGGGGAAGCATAGACAGGCAAAAGTCGGTCCCGGTGAATCCCCAGGGTGTGATGCATCACCGTCCGGGTGAAACCGGGTCGGTTGACTGCATTCACCACATCCACCACGATGGGGATCGTCGCCAGTTTGCCCAGGGTATCCGTACTGGCCAACAGTTTGTCGCGCCACCTGGTTTTGCCTGCGCGGAACTGAATGGCCTTGGCCCGCAACATGGTATGAGGAAAATCCAGATTGAAGGGGTGGGGGGGCGTGTAGGGACACTTGGTCATGTAGCACAGGTCACAGAGATAACAGTGATCCACCACATCCCACAAGACTTTATTGGCAACCTCCTCGACCTTCCCCGAAGGCGTAGCGTCCACGGCATCGAACAGTGACGGGAACGCCTGACATAAACTGAAGCAGCGGCGACACCCCTGACAAATGTCGAAGATGCGCGTCATCTCCCCTTCGGCTTGCGCCCTGTCCCAGAAATCCGCACTCCTCCAGGGGATCGGATGTCGAATGGGGGCTTCCAGATTGCCTTCGCCTGTCATGGATCTTCCTTGCCGGTCAGTCCACCAGATTCTTCAATGCCTGACCGAACCGGTTGGCATGGGAACGTTCCGCCTTGGCCAGCGTTTCAAACCAGTCGGCGATTTCGTCGAATCCTTCCTCTCTGGCCACTTTGGCCATGCCGGGGTACATGTCTGTGTACTCGTGGGTTTCCCCTTCGATGGCGGCTTTCAAATTCTGGCGACTGGAGCCGATGGGCAATCCTGTGGCGGGATCCCCCACCACCTCCAGATACTCCAGATGACCGTGGGCATGCCCCGTCTCGCCTTCGGCCGTGGAACGAAAAACGGCCGCGACATCATTTTGCCCTTCAATGTCAGCCTTGGCCGCAAAATACAGATAGCGCCGATTGGCCTGGGATTCTCCGGAAAAAGCCGCCTTCAGATTTTCATGGGTTTGGGTGCCTGCCAGTTTCATGGTCTTGCTCCTTTGGTGAAAATTAAAAATTAGAATTAATCTAAACCTTCGAAAACTATAGGACAGTACAGAACGCTTGTCAATCCTCTCAGGTCAATTCGAGCAATGAAGCCAGTTCCTCGAGGGCGGCCTGATACACTGCGCGCTTGAACTCCACCACGTTCTCCATGGGAATCCAGTAGGTACTCCAGCACCAGTCATCGAATTCGGGCTGATCCGAGGTCGCCAGGGAAACATCCGAATCGCTGCCCACCATGCGCAACAAAAACCAGATTTGTTTCTGGCCCCGGTAATGACTCCGCCAGTCTCGCCGCAACCATTGGGTGGGGACGTCGTAACGCAACCAGTCCCGGGTACGCCCCAGAATCCGGACATGCTGGGGCAACAGCCCCGTTTCTTCGGCCAACTCCCGATACATGGCCTGTTCGGGTGTTTCCCCGGCCTGAATCCCGCCCTGAGGGAATTGCCAGGCTTGCTGACGTACCCGTTTGGCCCAGAAAACCTGATTGTATTCATTGCATAGAATAATTCCGACATTGGGTCGGTAACCTTCCCGATCGATCATACATCCCCCAACTGGCAAATCTCAAAGCGCTATTCTATCAGGGGATGCCCAGCCATTTATGGGTCTGCAGGGAAAGTTGCCAACGCGGATGTGAACGACAGTAAGACAACGCAGCCTGTTCATGGCGACGATCCCCCCCTTCATCCAGCGGTTGCAGCAGAAAATGACGGAAATCCAGCATCACGAACCGTTCCGGCGGGCAATCTGTCTGGGGGTACACCAATTTCAACTCATCCCCCGCAAGCACTTGCAAGAGCTCTTTGCCCTTGGGACTGACACAGATCCAGTCGATCCCCGAGGGGGGCAGCACCGTTCCGTTGGTTTCCACAGCCACCCCGAACCCCCGTTCATGCAGCGCTCCTATCAAACCTTCATCCACCTGCAACAAAGGTTCTCCGCCCGTCAATACCACCCAGCGCCGGGTTCTGTCCTCCACCACCACTCCATCCTTCCAGCAGCCTTCGATCGCATCCGCCAAGGCCGGGGCAGAATCAAACTTGCCCCCGCCTGCGCCATCCGTCCCCAAAAAATCCGTGTCGCAAAAACGGCAACGTGACTGTGCACGATCCTCCCTGCGACCACTCCACAAATTACAACCGGCAAAACGGCAAAAAACGGCCGAACGCCCGGTATGGCAACCTTCCCCCTGAAGAGTCAGAAAGATCTCCTTGACAGTGTACGTCATGGCTTATCGAAGGGGGCCGAAAACAGGCAAAGTCCAGACCTTTCCCGAACCGGGGGTATCATACAGATCCAGTCGGTCCAGGGCGGGCAGCAGGGGGCGGGTGCGTGCCACGATCCAGTCGAGCAAAGCCAGGGTGGTTCCTGCCGGGACCTTGTCATGCAGCGGTTGGTGATCCAGTTCACGGTACAGGGGGTCGAACAGACGTTTGACCTCGCCAAAATCCTGGGTCCAGCCCATCATTTCATCCAGAGGGGCAGAAAGCCCCAGGCGCAGGCGATAGGTATGCCCCCACAACACCCCCTCGGGGGAACGCAGGGCGCTGTCGAAACTTTGTTCTTTCCAGATGCGGTAACGGGTGCCATCAAAAGAACTTCCACTGGAAGCGGTTTCATACACCGTGACCTGGGTCAGTACCTGCCCCCCCTCTTGCAAGCGGGACCAGATCCAGCTGGCCAGAATTTCAGAGGTGGGAATGTCCAGACCGCCCAGTTCATTCAGACACCGTCCATGCAAACGGGCATGCAACTTCTCCCATTGGGCTCTCAGTGGCAAGGACTGACCTTCCTCCCAGGGAAAAAACAACACGACCTCGAATCCGTGTCCGTGCAGACGCCCGCATTTATGTCCGGCGGGCACATTGGGCAGAAAATGTGCCGACTCGAAACGATCACGCATCCACCCATGCAACCGTCCTGCCGCATCGCGCACCACCCCCTGCCGGGGGCCTGAGGCCAGACATCCGTGACTGCCCGGAGCCAGATCCAGATGCTTTTCGATCCAATTCCAGATCTCCGCGTCATGCCGTTGGGAGAAAAGCAAATCGAGGTCCTGATAATCCAATCGCTCCACCACGTTGCCGAGCCGGTCACCCAATCGCCCGGTTTGGTTCTCATCACGCAGCGGATGGCATACCTCCACCTGGAAACTATGGCCGTGACGACCTCGCAAACGCGGGTCCGCCGCCCCGGGTACCTGTCGGGAAGCCTCGAAACCACGAGCCTGCCAATCATGGCGTTCTCCTGCAGATTCGGTCGCCCCAACCTTCATGCCGTGATCCCCGAGTAGCGCACCACCAGAGGATCCGTCACCCCCACCTGGGCAAACCCGCGCGCCCGCAGCAGACAGGCATCGCAATGTCCGCAAGGTTGCCCCACCGGCCCCGGATCATAACAACTGGTGGTCAGACCATAGTCCACGCCCAGGGCCAGGCCCTGCCGAATGATGTCGGCCTTGGTCAGATTCAGGAGCGGCGCATGGAGAGTCAGCGGGGCTCCTTCGACCGCCCGACGAGTCGCCAGATTGGCCATCCGTTCAAAGGCGCTCAGATATTCCGGACGACAGTCCGGGTAACCACTGTAGTCCAGCGCATTGACCCCGATGAACAGGTCCGACACCCCGAGCACCTCGGCCCACGCCAGCGCAAAGGACAGGAAAATGGTATTTCGGGCAGGCACATAGGTCACCGGAATGGCATGCGCCTGATCGAGGTCGCGATCCTTGGGGACCGCCTGTGTGCTCGTCAGGGCCGACCCCCCGATCGCACGCAGGTCGATATTGACCACTGAATGCTCGATCACCCCTGGTTGAAGGGCGAGACGCCGGGCGCACGCCAGTTCATGCACGTGACGTTGACCGTAGGCAAAACTCATGGCGTACACCCCAAAGTTCTGTTGGCGCGCCATCGCCAGTACGGTAGCCGAATCCAGACCCCCGCTCAACAGAATGACGGCGTTTCGCTCTGACATCAGACGAACGCCCGCACCGCTTCGGCCAGACAGGTCTTTCCCTTGCCCGAACGCTTGGCCTGATACATGGCCCGGTCTGCCACCAGCAGCAACTCATTGGTGGTCGTGCCATGCAGCGGGAACAATGCCGCTCCCACGCTGGCCCCCAAACGACAAATCTGCCGATTCAGAAGCATGGGTTGAGAAATCGCTTCGATCAAGTGGGCTCCCAACTTCAAGGACTCTTCCTCGGCCAGGGCGGCCGTGGAGAGAACCACAAATTCATCGCCCCCGAGACGGGCCACAAATCCTGTTTTACCGACCACCTCCCGCAAACGCCCGGCCACGATCACCAGCGCCTGATCTCCCGCCTCGTGGTGCAGGGTATCGTTGATCGGCTTGAACCCATCCAGGTCCAGAAAAAACAGGCTGTACCTCCGGCCCTGCCCGTGCAGACGTCCGTGAACATCGTGAAAATGGGGACGGTTGGGCAAACCGGTCAGGGAGTCGTGCAATGCCAGAAAATCGATGCGTTGGCGCGCCGCTTCTTCTTCCGAGACATCCCGAACCATACCGATGATCAGGTTACCTTGCTGACGTTTCACTTCCGTCAAAGCCACCCTCATGGGAAAAACCTCTCCCGACATCCGCAAGCCCAGAACCCGTTCGTTCTGCACGCCCTGTGCCGTGGAGATCCCTCCCCATTGATGGGGTATGCTTCCCCCTCCTTCTGGAATCAGACGAGACACCTTTTCCCCCACCATATGAGTCGCAGGATACCCAAAGATCTTTTCTGCCGACTTGTTATAACTTTGCACCACACCTGCCTCATCGGTGGTAATGATGGCTTCGAAGGCATTGTCCAGAATGGCAAAAAGACTGTCCTGCAAGGTGGCGATACGCTGCATGCAGCGCATGCGCGCCTCCAGCACTTCGAACACCACGGGCTTGATGAGATAATCGTCGGCGCCGGCATCCAGAGTGGACACGATTTCTTCCTTGGCCGACAGGGAGGTCATGATCATCACCGGAACCCAGCGCGCCCCTGTCATGGCCTTGATCCGTCGGGTGGCCTCTACCCCATCCATTTCAGGCATGATCACATCCATCAGCACCAGATCGGGCACCCGCGCCTGGTAGGCCTCGACGGCCAGGCGACCATTCTGGACATAGGTCACTTCGTGACCCTGCTGTTCCATGAATCGCTGAATCGGCAGCGATGTCGCGCGCGAATCATCGACAAGGAGAACGTGCATGCTGGTTCACTCCTGAGTGCACACCGTGGAAGTATCTGGTATTGTAAAACATTCCTTGCTCTCTCAACCAGTTTTCGGGTAGTCCTACCACTCAAGCAACTGGAGTGCACAGAATCGACGCAGGGGCCTGCCTATCCGATACGTGCGGCCTCGACCACCGTCCGATCGAGCAATTCCAAGCATCGATCCAGGGTTTGTGTCACACAATCGTCGGAAAGCGTTTCCAACCAGGGGATCAGGAGACGTGCGCCCAGACAGAGACGCAGAGCCCAACGCTCAGGCCCCTGACTGCCCCCCCCGCCCAGCCGCACCGGTTGACCCCAACGTCCCCGCACGCCGGCTCCGGCCTGTGGCAAGCGCCGATAAAGTACCTCCAGAGCCCCCCGTTCCAGGAGATGTCCTGTCGGCCCGCGAAGTTCGAAGGGAAAGATGGTGGGGCGCACATCCCACAAATCCGGGTCACTACCCCGCTCCAGCCCCGGCATGGATTCCAGGGTCAGCGCAGGCCAACCTTCGACCTGTTGTTCCAACGCCGCCTGAAAGCGTGCCAGATATCTGCCCAGCTCCTCCTTTGGAACGACATGCCAGCGTTTCATTTCCGTCAAGGCCGAAACCCAGCGCAGCAGGGCACCCAGCCCCAGAACCGGCCCGTCCCACCCAACGTCCTGATAACAGGCACGGGGATACAACAATGCCCCCGAGAAGGGGGGGCCTCCGACAAATTTCGACCCGGTGATGGCCACCGGCCAACCCCAGTCCAGATAATCCTTCACCCTCGACCAGGCAACGCGTAACTGGCAGGCATCCACCAACACATGAAGTTGCTCCGGGTAACGGGCAACCATCTCCCGGGTGCGGTCCACGCCCGGAACCACCTGCCCCGTCTTGGTTCCATCCGTCAGCACCAGCAGGACCTGCCTGCCCGATTTCAGCCAGTGAACCGCCTGCGTCCAGCACAGGTCATCCCGCAGCGCGGCAGGAATCAGGTCCCCGCCCTCTGTACGAACCGGCAGGGAGATGACCTCGGCCATCGTACAACCCAGGGCATCCCGCAGCGCTTCGGGGACCCGGCTCCCGGTCTCGCTGCCCTGACACAGGATCAGAACGGGATTTTTCATCTGTCCCAGCACATGTCGCCCCCCCCGGCTCAACGCATTGCTTCCCGAGGAGTACAGGTTCGCCCCATAGTGAACCGCATCGAGCCCCATGACCTGTAACAATTCCCGAGCCAGGTTTTCCTGAATCGGGCGCCGATCCGGGTTCTCTGCCACCATGGGCGCCCATTGTCTCAAAACCTGAAAACTCGCCTGCGACACGGCAGAAGCCGTGGCCGAACCCCATTCCCCTACCTCTTCCTGGGGAAAAGGGGGGACCCCGTAAGCGTTGACGCCCGTCTCCGGGTCGAGGTGCAGACGCAGATCAGCATCTTCTGCCAACCAATGCGCAATGCGCTGGTCGGTGAACTGCCTATTTCTCAAACCGAAACGGCACTCGACAAGCCTGGGGAAGCATGCCGGGCGTCCTCGAGCATCTGGCGAAAGGCCTGGAATACTTTCTGTATGGCCGGCCGCTTGTAGGGAAAGAGTTCCACGGGATCCATGCCGTGGACCACGGCACTGCTGTCCGCTTCAAAAATCAGCAATCGTCCATCCTGCAATTCGGCACAATCCAGTACCACGTAGTCCAGACCCAGCGCACGGTTCACCAGAGCCAGGGAGTTGGCCTGACGTCGGGCAAAACCGGATTCAAAGCATTCCATGAAGTGCGCCTCTTCTGCCCGTTTTTGTGCGGAATCCTCCATCCCTCCATTCAGGTAATGAATCATCCAATGGTCGGAAATGGCCAGATGACTGGCAAATGGGACCCCTTTTACCAACGCAATCCGGTATTTCCGGAACAGACCATCCGAACTTCTGTAATCCACGAAGGGAGAAACAAAAAATACGTCCGCCTCATTCTGGACCAGGTAATCCTGCCAGCCTTCCCTCCCGTCGATCTTCATGAGTCCCGTGCCCGCGTGAGAATCGATGGGGCGTACGATCACCGGATAGTCCCATGCCCTTTCCCGTTCGAAGGCATGCTCTTCCCGCGCCCAAACCTCCAGCGTCCCTCTCTCGACCCGTTGCGCCATGGGCGCCACAACCCCCGGCATCCCCGCCAGGGTCAGAGCCACCCCATCCCGCGTCAGTCCGGCGATCCGCGCCGGATGATTGAGTATGGGTCGGGGCCAATGCACCAGGGCCTGCGCCAAGGCGTGAAGCAAGGGAAGCGTCTGTTCGGATTCCCCCACGGCCACCATGGCCACGTCGTGTTCCGGGATCTGCGAAGGGAAAAGCAGTTCAGGAGAAATGAATAACTGATGTAACTCGATGTCCGAATCCTCCACCAGGAATTCCAGTGGCGTATTGGCATTCAACTCTCCGGGGACCATCAAGGCCAATAAACGCAGGGCAGGGGCCCGGGCAGCGGGCAATACATAGGTCTGCCGCTGGCGCAACGCCTGCATCTGCACGTCCCGCGCCATTTCGTGGAATCCCCGCAGATGCAGGAGAATGGACAGATCCAGCAAAACTTCCGGCCCACCTTCATGAGTCGGACGAGAGGCGCGCTGAATCAGGTCTTGCCCCAGCGCGGTCAGGTCTTCCCCATGATAGGTGCGCGTCATCAACTGTGCCAAACCATGATACGTGACTGGACTCATGACGATTGGATTCTCCCTGTTGAAAAACGTTGTCCCAAATGAAGCACGGCACAGATCAGGGCTTCCAGATCCCGCGCCCGGGTTCGATGGTTCACCAGTGCCACCCGCAGGACGCGCTGCCCACGCACCAGAGTTGTCGAAGGAACGGCGATCCCGGACTCCTGAAGGGCGATGGCAATTTGTGCGTTCAATGCGTCCACTCGTGCGGATTCCGCACGATATCGGAAGCAGACGATATTAAGGGTGACGGGGGCCATCAACTCGAGGGAGGCTTCCCTGTTCACCCTGTCTGCCATGAAACGGGCCAGTGCACAGGTGTGGGCCATCATCGCACCCAACCGCTCGGTGCCGTATCGACGCACGGTCATCCAGGTCTTGAGCGCGCGGAACCCGCGCGACAGATCCGGGCCCAGATCGCTGGGCCAATCCTCTCCCGCAGCCGTTCCCCGTTCTTCACGAGCCAGATAACGGGCGGGAGAAGAAAAAGTCCGACGTTGCAACGAACCCTCGCGGATCAAAAGAAACCCGGCATCATAGGGTACCTGCCCCCACTTGTGAAAATCGAAAGCCAGGGAATCCGCCTGCTCGATCCCCTGGAACAGGGGGGCTAGTTCGACACTCCAGCAGCCCAGCGCACCCAACGCCCCATCCACATGAAACCACAGAGACTCTGTCCGGCACAGGGCAGCAAGGGCTGCCAGGTCATCGATCGCCCCGGTATCCACGGTGCCGGCCGATCCCACCACCATGAAGGGGGTCAAACCTGCCTGACGGTCTTTCCCGATTTGAACCTGGAGCGCTGAAACATCCATCCGACCGGATTCATCCAGGTCGACCAGATGCAGGGATTTTTTCCCCAACCCACTCAGATCCAGTGCCTTGTGCAGGCAACCATGCACCGTAGGTGCCGCGTAGACCGTCAGGGTATGCGCCCCCACTCCCTCCTGACGCACCTTTTCACCCCACAGGGCGACTCGTGCCACCCACAGCGCCATCAGGGTGCCCTGAGAGGTTCCCGTGGTAAATATCCCCTGGGCCGTCTCAGGAAAGCGAAACCAGGTCCGCGCCCAGCGCAGGATTTGTTGTTCCACCGCCACGGGAATCTGGTCACGTCCGCCCAGATTGGCATTCAATCCCCCTGCCAGCATTTCGGCCAACAGGCCCGCAACCGTCCCGCCCCCATGGACCCAACCCATGAACCCGGGGTGTGCGTTCCCTACCGCATAGGGGAGGATATCCCTCATGAACCGTTGATGGATCTCCTTCAGAGGCTGCCCCGCACCGGGTGAATCCTCCTGGAAAGAATGGCGCACCGCAGCCGGAATGGGCTGCCATACCGGCCGTTCCGGCAGATTCCGCAGGTAGTCGAGAAGGTCATCGAGCATGGCATGAGCCTGGTGCCGTTCACTTTCCCAGTCCTCGGGATCCAGGCTTGACAGGGAGGATTCCGTCATAACGACCGGCGAAATCTTTCCGTTTCATGCGGGACCACCCAGCGCCGTACGTCCAGGGGCGTCATGCGCAACAGTTGGCCAATCTCGTTGTAATCGTCAGGCAAGGCCGCATCATCCCACCCGTTATCGGAATGACGGGCCAGATTGACCGCCAGGGTCACATTGCGCACCCTGGATGAGGTCGCATGCGCATCTTCCATCAGCATGATCAGCAGGTGAGGCAGTCCCCACCGGATCACCAGTTCATGCTGCAACGCACGCACGGTGAATCCCAGCACTTCCTCCTGGACATCCTGACTGCGCAAGGTGTTATCCATCTGCTGGGCCTCGCGAATTTTGAGCAACTGAAGGGGCGCAAAGACCCACAGCAACATTTCCGCCAGATCGTGCAGCAATGCGGCCATATATACCTCACCAAAGCGTCGGTCGTTGAGACGGATGGCCCACTCCCGCGCATAATCTGCCGCCCGTTCGGCGCGCCTTCCCACGCGCTGCAGATTGGTCAGCGCTGCGGGATGCTCGCTCAATCGATCCTCGACGACCCCCAATCCCCCCATGACCTTTTGGTAAAAGGCGTCCAGACCCAGCACCAGGAGCGCCTGTTCCACCTCGATGATCTCGGTTTCCTGATGGCGGGACCGATGATTCTGAAGATAGCGCAACACATGGGCCGTCAGGATGGGATCGCGCAATACGACGCGCGCCACGGTCAGTACCGAAAGTTGCTCCTCGTCGAGGCGCAGCATCTCCAGATCTGCCAGGCTGTTCCGGAATACGGGCAGAGTGGCAGTTTCCAGAAAAGAGACCCACTGGGATAATGTTCTGAATTCCTCGGTCATTTTCGTACCCTCCGAACCGTGTCGCAGACGCAAACCCTCAAGACCTTTCAAACCACGCCATACTATCCGAAAATATTCGCCGTCACGAACGGCGCACGAAAAACACGGGCACAGCTCATCCTTTCGATCAGTTTCCCGGATTCACGAGAACCGTGCCATTTTCCTGTGCAGATCCGCTGAGCATTTTTCCGGTGGCCGTACGCACCTGCACATTCTGGCCCAACGCCGCATTGTTCAGTGCCTGCCCATCCGTACTGATCTTGAAACCGTTCCCTACCACCTGGACCTGAACCGTCTGCCCTTGCTGGACGGCATAGGCTTCACGCATCATGTCTGCCCTCAACACCTGTCCTGCGTTCAGTCCCTGGCGCAACACCTTGCCCGCCAAGGGAGTCTGTCGGGTCACCACCCCCGAATGATCCAGGACCCCATGCCGGATGTCAAAATCCGTCTCGTTCAAGGGGGTATCCCGCATCAGCGGGTGACGAGCCACATAATAATCGGCGGTCAGCGTCACGCGCACGGGAATCATCCGACTCCACACACTGCCATCGGTTTCATCGGCACAACGCACAGCCACCATGAAACGTCCCTCCGGCCGTACTCCGGGTGGAAGAGAGACCTGAGGAGAAAGGCAGCGTTCCGGCCATTGGCCGTAGGCGGGATGTTCCACCACCACGGAAAGTTCCCCCTGATCTCCCGCCCACTGACCTTCGACAAAGTGCCGTATGGCCACCACCAGTGCTTCCCCGGCGTCTGCCCAGCCCTGCCCGGTCACCAGAACGAGGCTCAGCAACCCCATCCTCACCCATTTTGCCATCGCGCCTCCCGCCCTTGAAACCATGAAAAAGGGGCATAACCTCCTTTTAATCTCCCCTTGACCGATATTCCCGAAGGAATACCATGATCACTGGAAATCCTTGGCATATTATGGGACAGGAAACTCGTGATGGCTACCGCCCTCGACCGCACGTTGCAATTTCAGCAAAGCGCCCTGCACGTACAGGAAGCGCGCCAGGAGTTGATCGCATCGAACATTGCCAATGCGGATACCCCCGGTTACCTTGCCCGTGACATCGATTTCCGGGAAGCGCTGGCCACCGCCCTGCAGCAGGGAAAGTCCCCACCTCTGTCCCTGAACACACCTTCCTCCGCTCATCTGGGGACCAGCGCAGGAGAAAACGCAGCAGGTTCGCCGCTTCTGTACCGCAGCACGATCCAGCCCAGCGCGGACGGAAACACCGTCAACCTGGATGTCGAACGCGCCCAGTATTCCGAGAGCGCCGTGCGCTACCAGGCCAGCCTCCGGTTTGGAACCCAGCAGATCCGGGATATCCTGAGCGTTCTGAATTGAGGTAGATGACCATGTCCCTCTTCGATGTCCTGAGCATTTCCAGTTCCGCGCTGACGGCCCAGTCGGAACGCCTCAATGCAGTAGCCAGCAATCTTGCCAATGCGGACAGTGCGACAGGCGCCGATGGTCAGCCCTACCACGCCAAGCAGGTCATTTTCAAGGCCATTCCCCTGAACCATCAGGGGGGCACTGCCGTACAGGTGGACCAGGTCATCAACGACCCCTCTCCCATGAAAAAAATGTATGACCCGGGCAATCCCCTGGCGGACCCTCAGGGTTTCGTCACGATGCCCAATGTCAATGTCGTGGAAGAAATGGTGAACATGATTTCCTCTTCGCGGTCTTACCAGAACAACGTGGAAGTTCTGAACACTTCGAATACGTTGTTACTCAAAACACTCACTCTTGGTCCATAGGAGCCCCGCCATGACCACCGTCAACCCCACCAGCGCACTGATCACCCAACTGAACCAATCCAACAGTTCCCTGGGAAGTTCCGGTTCGACTTCCCCCAGCCAGATCCTCGGCAACGGGCTGTCCGGCGTGACCAACACGAGCGCAACGGCCATGCAGAACAATTTCATGACCCTGCTGATCACCCAGTTACAGAACCAGAACCCCATGAACCCCATGGACAGTGGTCAGATGACTTCCCAACTGGCCCAGATCAGCACGGTCAGCGGCATCAGCCAGTTGAACAAAACCCTGACTGCGCTCAACACCAGCCTCTCCGGAAGCCAATCCATGGCTGCTGCCACCAGCCTGATCGGGCATACCGTACTGGTTCCAGGCAATACCCTCCAGCTCACGTCAGGCAGTCCCGCCAATGCGGGCGTAACGCTTCCTCAAGCCGTCAGCAACCTGACCGTGACCATCAAAGACAGTGCAGGAACCGTCCTGAATACCCTCAATCTAGGCGCCCAACCGGCGGGGGTCGTACCCATCACCTGGAACGGATTGGACAAAACCGGCGCCCAAGTCCCCTCGGGAAGTTATCAGATAGTCGCCAGCGCCACCCAGGGAGGCGCTTCCGTCACCGCCACCCCCCTTTCTTCCGGGAAGGTGAATTCGGTCACCATGGGCAGTCAGGGCGCCTCCCTGGACCTGGGCACCCTGGGTAGTTTCAACCTTTCATCCGTCGCCTACATCCAGTAACCTCATTACCTCCAAGGAGCAACCACCATGGCTTTTCAACAAGGACTCAGTGGGCTGGATGCCTCTGCCAGCCAATTGAATACGATTGGCAATAATATTGCCAACGCCAGTACGGTCGGATTCAAATCTTCCAACACCCAGTTTTCCGACCTCATCGCCTCGGCTTTCAGCAGCGCAAGCAGTGCCCCCGTCGGGATTGGAACCCAGATCTCCAGAGTTTCCCAAAGTTTCACTCAGGGCAATATTCAGTCCACAGGAAATTCCCTGGATATGGCGATCAACGGTCAGGGTTTTTTTCGCATGAACAACAACGGAAACATCACCTTCACCCGCAACGGCCAGTTTCAACTGGATAAAAACGGGTATCTGGTTGATGCCAGCGGCAGTCAGGTCACCGGGTATCCGGCCACCGCCAATGGAACCATCGTGGCGGCTACTCCGACCCCCATCCAGATCCCCACCGCCAATCTGGCCCCAACCCCCACGAGTCAAGGCACGGTAGGCGTCAATCTCGACTCCAGTTCCACGGTCCCCACCACCACCCCCTTCAACCCCACCGACCCCACGACCTTCAACAATTCGACCTCCGTCACGGTCTATGACAGTCTGGGCAACAGTCATATCGCCACCTTGTATTTCGTCCTGAAACCCCCACCAGCCACCGCTTCCTGGGATACCTATCTGACCGTCGATGGAACGTCCGTACCCGCCGTCGTCCCTCCTGCATCGCCCACCCCGATCGGCACGCTGGGCTTCAATTCCAGTGGCGCCCTGGTCAGTCCGCCCGCCGCCCCCCCCCTGCAGCTGGGACAAATCGCCGTTTCCCTGCCTTTCACCAATGGCGCGACCACGCCTCAGGCCATCACGCTGGGTTTTGCCAATTCGACCCAGTACGGTTCTCCCTTCTCCGTCAACCAGTTGGTGCAAAATGGCTACACTTCGGGACAACTCAGCGGATTTTCCACCAGTTCGACCGGAATCATCCAGGGTAATTATTCCAATGGCCAATCGAAAAATCTGGGGCAGGTCGCTCTGGCCAACTTTGCCGATCCGCAAGGTCTTCAGTCCCAGGGAAACAACCAGTGGGTGGAAACCTTCAACTCGGGATCTGCCCTGGTCGGCGCGCCGGGAAGCGGAAATCTGGGGGCCATTCAATCCGGTGCCGTGGAGGGTTCAAACGTCAATCTCACCTCTCAACTGGTCGACATGATCACGGCCCAGCGCAACTACCAGGCCAACGCGCAGACCATCAAGACCGAGGATCAGATCACACAGACCCTGATCAACCTGAGATAGGCACGGGAGACACGCCATGGACCGTCTCATCTATACTGCCATGACCGGCGCTTCCCATATCCTGGAGCGCCAGGCCACCATTTCCAACAATCTGGCCAACAACAATACGACCGGTTACCGCAGCGCCATCGACAGTTTTCGCGCCATCCCGCTCGTGGGCGAGGGGCTGCCTACCCGCACCTTCGTCGTCAACGGCTTGTCCGGCTACGATCTCACCCCCGCCACGCTCACCCATACCGGCAGAAGCCTCGATGTCGGAATCAATGGCAAGGGCTGGATTGCCGTTCTCCTGCCAGACAATACAGAGGCTTATACACGGAATGGAAACCTGCAGGTCTCCACGGACGGAATTCTGCAAACCAATACCGGCTACCCCGTCATCGATGACAATGGGGAACTGGTGGCGCGGGATCAGATCGACATCCCCCCCGACACTCAGGTGACCATCGGACCGGACGGGACCATCTCCACAGTTCCCGGCGGCATTCCACCCATGCCCAGTACGACCGTGGGCAAGTTGAGGCTGGTCGATCCCTCCGAAGACCAGTTATATCGCGGAGAAGACGGGCTGTTCCGCACCCGTGACCGCAAACCGGTTCCTCCCAGCACCACCGTCACCCTCTCGCCGGAAACCCTGGAGAGCAGTAACGTCAACGCCATTTCCGCCATGGTCGACATCATTTCCATCTCGAAACAATTTGAAATGCACATGCAAATGCTCCAGACCGCCCAATCCAACGACCAGCTCGCCACCCAGATCCTGTCCTCACTCCGCTAAGGGAGATATTCAATCATGCAACGTTCTCTATGGATTTCAAAAACCGGACTCGAGGCCCAGCAAACCCAGATGGATGTCATCTCCAACAATCTGGCCAACGTGGGAACCAACGGATTCAAGAAATCTCGGGCGGTATTCGAAGACCTGCTCTACCAGACCATCTACCAGCCCGGTGCCCAATCTTCACAGATCACCATGTACCCCTCCGGCATGCAACTCGGCACCGGGGTGCAACCTCTGGCCGCCGAACGCATCATGACTCAAGGGAATCTCCAGCAAACTGGAAACGCTCTGGATATCGCCATCAACGGGAACGGGTTCTTTCAGGTCCTGTTACCCAACGGGACCATCGCCTATACCCGAGACGGCTCCTTTCAGACCGACAATCAGGGCAATCTGGTCACTGCGGCGGGCTATCAGGTCCAACCCGCCGTCACGATCCCCCTCAATTCCACCAGCATTACCATTGGGAGTGATGGAACGGTCTCCGTCACCCAGGCCGGGATTGTCAATCCCCTCCAGGTCGGCAGTCTCCAGTTGGCCACCTTCATGAATTCCACCAACCTTCAGAGCATGGGGGGAAACCTGTATCTGGAAACCCAATCTTCCGGCACGCCCAACTTGAGCGCGCCCGGTCTGAATGGCGCAGGGACACTGAATCAGGGGTATGTCGAGACTTCCAATGTCAGCGTGGTGGAAGAACTGGTCAACATGATCGAGACCCAGCGCGCGTATGAAATCAATTCCCAGGCAGTCCAGGCCTCAGGGCAGATGCTGCAGACATTGGCGACCATGAGATAGGCCATCATGTGCCCCCGTTTCCAGAAATGCTCTGCCCTTTTCTTTCTTTTGGTCCTGGGTGGCTGCACGGCCACGCCGTCCACCCATATCACCAATCCGCTGACGGCGCGTCCGCTCGACCTGTACAAAACCATCCCCCCGGATACGGGCGGGATTTATCAGGTCGGCTATGGCCAGCACCCGCTCTTTGAAGATGTACGGGCCCGCAATCTGGGAGACACCATTCAGATCCTGCTTCAGGAAAGTTCCAATGCCACGGAAGCTGATGGCAATTCCCTGATTCATGCCGGATCCATCACCTCGACCACCCCCGCCATCGTCGGCGCGGTGACCGGCCAACACATGCTGGACGGAATTACCTCGAACAGTTCCTCCTCCAACAAGTTGACCAATACCAACAACAATAACGGCAACAACTTCCTGTCTGGTTCCATCACCGCCACCGTCATCGAAGTGCTTCCGAATGGCAACCTGAAGGTCAGTGGAGAAAAATTGGTCACCGTCAACCAAACCGATCAGTACATCCGGATTTCCGGGGTCATCAACCCGGTTTACGTCCAATACAACAACACCATTCCCTCCACCCAGGTGGCCGACGCCCAGATCGAATACAGAGGAGGCAATACCAACATCGACAGCGCTGCGATCAAAAGCATGCTCGGACACTTTTTCCTGTCCTCCGTACCGTTCTGAATACGCCATGCGCGCTCTCCTGACCTTCCTCCTGATCAACGCGTTGCTGGTTTTCTCCCTGGGCGCCGAAGCCCGGCGTATCAAGGACCTCGCCACCATCCAGGGAGTCCGGCATAACCAGTTGATCGGTTATGGGCTGGTCGTCGGTCTGGATGGGACCGGCGACATGACCATCCTGACCCCCTTCACCGTCCAGAGTTTCCTCAACATGCTGACCCGGATGGGGATCAACACCCCCCCCGCCAGTGTTCTCCAGACTATGCTCAAGAATGTGGCGGCGGTAATGGTGACTGCCGACCTGCCTCCTTTTTCCCGTCCCGGCCAAACCATCGATGTCACCGTCTCCTCCGTTGGAAACGCCAACAGCCTGCTGGGTGGGACCCTGCTGATGACGCCACTCAAGGGCGCCGATGGGCAGGTATACGCCATGGCACAGGGGAACCTGTTGGTCGGCGGCGTGGGTGGAGGAGCCAAGGGATCCAAGGTACTGGTCAATCACCAGAGCGTCGGTCTCATTCCCAGCGGAGCCACCGTCGAGCGTCTGGTCAATTCTCCCTTTTCCCAGGGGGACTACATCACGCTCGAACTGAATGAAATGGATTTCACCACCGCCACCCAAATGGCGGATATCATCAACCAACAACTGGCCTTGGGCCAGCCCATCGCCGCTGCTCTCGATGGACGAACCCTTCAGGTTCGGGCACCAGGTGGCACGGCCCGGGTTCAGTTCATGTCCCGTCTGGAAAACCTTCAGGTGGATGCGGGGGTAGAAGAAGCCAAGGTCATCATCAATGCCCGCAACGGTTCCGTGGTGATGAACCAGAACGTTACTCTGGAGGAGTGCGCCGTGGCGCACGGCAATCTCACCGTCATCATCAGCGCGCTCAACCAGGTCAGCCAGCCCAATCCGTTATCCAACGGGAATACTGTACAAACCGGGCAGGCCGCCGTCAATGTCAAGGAAGACAAGGGCGCACTGATCCTGCTCAAAAAAGGAGTTTCCCTCAACGAAGTCATCCGGGCACTGAATACCCTGGGCGCCAAACCGGAAGACCTGTTATCCATCCTTCAATCCATGAAAGCGGCGGGCGCATTGCACGCCGACCTGGAGATCATTTGACATGGCCCACGACCTTCCTCTCTCCGTCGACCCCAACGCCCGTTTGGCCTTTGACAGCCAGGCATTGGGGGGACTGCGTTTGAAAGCGCACCAGGATCCGAACCAATCGCTCCCGCAGGTCGCGAAACAGTTCGAGACCGTATTCATGAACATGATGATGAAATCCATGCGCGCCACTGTCCCCCAGGATGGCCTGGGGGACAGTCAACAAACCAAGATGTTCACGGAACTGCTGGACAAACAGTTGGCACAGAATGTCTCCAAGGGCCATGGGTTGGGATTGGCAGACCTGATCGTCAAACAGTTGTCCCCTCATTCCTCCGTGACACACCCTTCTTCCCCGCTTTCTAAAGTTATCGTCCCCACGGCCGATAATCTGGTGAGGAAAGGGATCCCCCTCAAACCCCCGGGAGTCCACCATGACTGACATGATGACCAGCATCGGGATCAGCGCATTGAACGCTGCCCAGGCCGGTTTGCTCACCACCGGCAACAATATTGCCAATGCCTCCACGCCCGGGTATAGCCGTGAGCAAACCATCCAGGCCGCCCTGCCTTCGCTGGGCACGGCCAACGGTTTTATTGGTCAGGGGGTCAATGTCACCACCGTTCAGCGCATCTACAGCAGTTTCATCAATACCCAGTTGCAGCAACAACAATCCGCTTCCAGTCAGTTGTCGACCTATTACAACCAGATCCAGCAAATCAACAACATCATTGCCGATCCTGCGGCCGGATTGTCTCCTGCGCTGCAAAATTTTTTCAGCGCCATCAATGGGGTCGCGAATGCACCTGCCTCCATTGCGGCACGCCAGGGGTTGATCAGCAACGCCCAATCCCTGACCGGCACTTTTCAAACCCTGAATCAGGTCCTGACCGGATTGGCCACCAGCACCAACCAGCAGATCACTTCCAGCGTCGCAAACATCAATGCCTATGCCAAACAAATTGCGGCCCTGAATCAGAGCATCCTCACATCCTCGGCCAGCAACACATCCCAGCAACCCAATTCCCTGCTCGACCAGCGGAACCAGTTGATCAGTCAACTGAGCAAGGAGATCAACGCCACGGTACTCAAGCAATCCAACGGATCGGATACCGTGTATATCGGCAACGGACAACCCCTGGTCGTCGGCAACCAGGCCATGACGCTGAATGCCGTCCCAGCCCAGTCCAACCCCGCCCAACTCGATATCGCCTATGTCACCCCCAGCGGCGCTACCCTACGCCTCCCCTCCAGCAGCATTCAGGGGGGGAATCTGGGCGGGTTGATGGCTTTTCAGAATCAGAGTCTGGTTCCGACCCAGAGCCAGTTGGGATTGATCGCCACCGGTCTGGGCATGGCCATCAATACCCAGCAACTTCAGGGTCAGGATCTCAACGGCGCCCTGGGCACCCCGCTTTTCCACATTGCTTCGCCGGTGGTCATCGCCAACCAGGCCAATACAGGGAGCGCCACGGTCAGCGCGACCATCACCCAGGCCAGTGCATTGACGGGGAGCAATTACACCCTGTCCTATAACGGGAGCCAGTACACCCTGACGCGACTGTCCGACCAAACGACCACCACCAGCAGCACGATGCCCATGAGCGTCGACGGAATTTCCCTGAACGTCTCAGCCACGCCCAATGCGGGAAACAGTTATCTGATCGAACCCACCATCAACGGGGCCCAGAATTTGAGGGTCACACTCACCGATCCCACAAAAATTGCTGCCGCCATTCCCGTTCAGGGCAATGCCTCCGCGAGCAACATCGGAACCGGGAGTTTGTCCGCACCTGCCGTCACCTCGGGTCTCCCCCTCAACCCGAATCTGCAGGACACGGTCACCCTCACCTTCACCAGTCCCACAACCTACACCGTCGCAGACAGCACCATGGGAACGACACTCGCCAGTGGTGTCCCCTATAACCCCGGTGGAACGATCAGTTACAACGGATGGAGCACCACCCTGAACGGAACGCCGCAGACCAATGACGTTTTCACCATCAGCGCCAACACCGGTGCGAGCACGGACGGCAACAATGCCGTGGCCCTGGGCGCGCTGCAAGCCCAGAACACCTTGCTGGGCGGAACCACCAGTTTTTCAGGGGCCTACGCCCAGTTGGTCAGTCAGGTCGGGACGCAGACCAGTCAACTGCAAGTCCAGTCCACCGCCCAAGCCAACCTGGTCAGCCAGACGACCCAGAGCCAACAATCCATCTCGGGGGTCAACCTGAACGAGGAAGCAGCCAACCTGATTCAATTTCAGCAAGCCTATCAGGCCGCCGGAAAAGCCATCCAAGTGTCCAACACCATGTTTTCCACCGTCCTCGGCATGCTCAACTAAAGGAGGACGCCATGGTCCGCATCAGTACCAACACCTATTACGATACCAGCATCCAGACCATGAACCAGCAGCAGTCGGCCCTGCTCAATACCCAGTTGCAACTGTCTTCTGGAAAACGGATCAACACCCCGGCAGACAATCCCGCCGGCGCCGCCCAGGTCATCGATCTGACACAGGCTGCCGGCATGAATACCCAATATCAGAACAATATCACCGCTGCCCAGAGCCAGATGTCCATGGCCTCCAGCGTCCTGCAGAGCATCACCACCCTGGTACAAAACGTCCAGTCCACCGCCATCTCAGCCAATAATGCATCCCTCAACGATTCCAACCGACAGACCCTGGCCACCACCCTCCAGCAGCAACTCACCCAACTGATCGGACTGGCCAACAGTCAGGATGGAACGGGAAACTATCTATTTTCAGGCACCAAGGGATCCACCAAGCCCTTTGTCGTCACCTCGAGCGGGGTACAATATCAGGGCAACAGTGGACAGCAACAGATGCAGGTGTCCAATGGGCGCAGCATGCCCACCAACGTCAACGGAGCCGACCTGTTCATGAACATTCCCAATGGGAATGGATACTTCGTCACCAGCAACTCTTCCAGCAATGCGGGTTCTGGCGCCATCAGTCAGGGCGGCCTGGCCTCCCCACCGCCTACTCCCACCCAGCAGGGCAACCATTACACACTGACTTTCAGCATCACCGGCGGGGTCACGACCTACACGGTATCCGGCACAGACGCCAGTGGCGCACCCCTGTCTTCCGGCAGCCTTCCATCGCCCAACCAACCCTACACCAGCGGTCAAACCATCAGTTTCAACGGCATCCAGTTCAACATCCAGGGTCAACCGGCCAACGGAGACAGTTTCAACATCGCTCCGAGCACCCATGTCCCCATTTTTCAGACCATACAAAACCTCATCAATCTGCTCAACACGCCCCTACCTGCGGGAAACGCCACAGCGGCCAGCAATTTCACCCAGCAACTCCAGACCGCCGAAGGAAATCTGAACCAGGGACTCAATGCCATCCTGACCGGCAATGTCACCCTGGGGACCAACCTCAGCACGCTGACCAACCTGACGGCGACAGAAAACAGTCTGAACATTCAGTATCAATCGACCATATCCCAGATACAGGACACCAATTACACTTCGGCCCTCAGTCTCCTGTCTCAGGAAAAACTCAGTTTGCAGGCTGCCATGCAGTCCTTCACTTCCATCTCCAGTCTGTCCCTGTTCAACTATCTGCGCTGATCGAATTTTCCCAAAGTCAATGCAGCAGCCCGGCGGTCATTCGCAGCCCCATCTCGATACCGGCACGAATCATCCGTTCCGCCAGAACCGGCAGGACAGGCAATGAGAAGTCCAGCACGATGAACCCCACCGCCAGGGTCAACGGAAAGCCCACTGCAAAAAGATTCAACTGGGGAGCTGCGCGCGTCAATACGCCCAGCCCCAGATTGGTGACCAGCAAAGCCGCCAGTACAGGCAAGGACAGGCGCAACGCATCCACGAACAGCGACCCCGCCCAGACCAGCCCGGTTTGCCACCCCTGAGAATCGAATTGCAAGGAAGGATCCAGGGGGATTTGCCGAAAACTGTCGGCCAATGCATCGATGACCAGCAAATGTCCGTCCATGGAAAGAAAAATCAGCGTAAAAAGAATCGTCAAGAACTGTCCGACCAAGGGTCGGAAAGTCGCATGAGTAGGGTCATAAAAACTGGCGAAGCCCAGCCCCATTTGCAGTCCCATCATGTCTCCGGCCATGGTCACTGCCGAAAAAACGACGTTCAGGCAAAAACCCAGGATGAGACCAATCCCTACCTGCTCCAGCAGAAGTACCACACCTTCGGGCGAAACCAGACTCACGGAGGAATGGGCGGGCGGAAGGGCGGGCGCAATGACCAGGGTCAGGGCCAGGCCAAGACCAATCCGAACCTGTGCCGGCGCGGGCGATTGTCCCAGCACGGGCGCCGTGGCCAATACGGACAAAATTCGTGCCAGAGGGAGAAAAAACTGTGCGATCCAGGCATCCCACTGCGTGGAGGTGACCGTCAACAGGTCCATGATCAACCCACCATGGCGGGGATTCCTTCATAAAGACGGTGAATGTAGTCCACCATCAAACTGATCATCCAGGGTCCGAGAATGACCAGCACCAATACCAGACCCAGCATTTTCGGAATGAAGGACAGGGTCATTTCATTGATCTGGGTCGCCGCCTGAAAGATGCTGATGATCAATCCGATACCCAGCGCCACCAGCAGGATGGGGGCCGATACGACCACCGCCAGGGTCAGTGCCTGCTGACCCAGCGTCATGACACTTTCAGGCGTCATCATGGATTGAAACTCTGAACCAGGGAACCGATGAGCAGGTTCCAGCCATCCGCCAGAACGAACAGCATCAACTTGAAAGGCAGTGAGATCACCGAAGGGGAAACCATCATCATTCCCATGGACATCAGCACGCTGGCCACGACCATGTCGATGATCAGGAATGGAATGAAGATAACGAATCCGATCTGAAAAGCGGTTTTCAACTCGCTCGTCACAAAGGCCGGAACCAACACCTTGAAGGGAACCTGATCCGGGGTCTGTAACGCCGCGCTGCTGGAAATCTTGACGAACAGAGCCAGGTCACTTTCACGGGTCTGATGGAGCATGAATGTCTTGAGGGGAATACTCCCCCGATCCACCGCTTCCTGGAGAGAGATTTTTTCCTCGCTGTAAGGGGCCCAGGCTGTGGTGTACACCTTATCGTAAACCGGAGTCATGACAAAAAAGGTCAGAAACAGGGCCAACCCGATCAGGACCTGGTTGGGCGGAGAGGTCTGGGTTCCAAGCGCCGAACGCATCAACGAAAGTACGATGATGATGCGTGTAAACCCGGTCATCATCAGCAGCAAGGCTGGCAGAAAACTGAGGGAAGTGAGCAGGATCAGGGTTTGCAGGCTGAAAGAGTAGGTTTGCACCCCGCCTGCTCCGGGGGTACTGATCACCCCGACGCCCGGGAGAGGCGCCCCCCACGCACACCCGACACACCCGCCCAGCAAGAGCCCCAGACCCCAATTCACCGAATTTCTCAACCCTCCAACTCCCCATCCTTTCGCCCTGGCTTGGGCAATATGTGCAGGGACCGGACCTGACCCGGTGCGACGCCCACCACCACCCATGTATCCTGGACTTCCACCACCACCACCCGTTCGCGCTGACCCACGGCCAGGGAACTGACGATGCGCAGGGGCTGCCTGCCGCCACCTGCGGACGATGATGACCACTGAAACTTTTTCAATGCCCAGGCCACTCCCGCCATCAGAGCCAATACCAACCCCAAACTCAGAACGATCTGTACCCCGGTCGTCCAGGTCAACACGGTCGGAGGCGCGTAAGTGGCATGTCCACTCCCGGATTCCAGGGCCCAAACCAGTTCCGGTCCCACGACCCACAGCCCCATCACAAAAACAGGAAATTTCATCGGTTCAAACGACGCATACGTTCCGAAGGCGTAATGATGTCCGTCAGACGAATGCCAAATTTTTCGTTGACCACCACCACCTCCCCCTGGGCAATCAAAAACCCGTTCACCAGAACATCCAGAGGCTCGCCCGCCATCCCATTCAATTCCACCACAGATCCCTGAGCCAATTGCAACAGGTTTTTGATGGGCATCTTGGTGCGCCCCAACTCCACGGTGATATTGACCGGGATGTCCATGATCATTTCCAGATCCTGGTGCCCGGACACCGGCGGCTCCTGCCCAAAAGTCTGAAAGACATGGGGTTCCGTGTGCGGCGGCGAAGAAAAGTGCTGCTCTCCGGCCCCACCGGGGGACCCCGTCAGCGAAGAGCTGCCTGCCCCGCTGGACGCCGCCTGCTCCGCCATGGCCGCACCCCAATCGTCCGCACTGATTTCCTGATCTTCTTCATTCATCGTTTCATTCCTTCTCCGTTGAGCCCCTCCGAAGCAGACAAAAGACGCTCGACTTTCAAGGCATACTGGTTGTTGAAAACGCCGTAGTGGCACTCCATGACGGGCACATTGTCCACCTTCCCCTGTACCAGTTCATTCATTTCGAGCGGAATCACATCGCCAGGTCTGAGGTTCAGAAGTTGCTCCACGGTAACGCGCGCCTCTGCCAATTCCGCAACCAACTCGATCATGGCGGATTGCACCTGAAGCGAAAGCAGTTGCATCCATCGCCGATCCAGGGACAGGTGATCTCCCTGCATGGAACTGTAGAGCAGTTCCCGAATGGGTTCGATCATGGAATAAGGCAAACAGATATGGACCCCTCCCCCACCACCGCCCCCGAATTCCACATCGAAAGTGGTCGCAACCACCACTTCATTGGGAGTCGCGATGTTGGCAAACTGGGGATTCATCTCGGAACGAACGAACTGGAATTCCAGCGGATAAATCCCGTCCCAGGACTTGCCGTAAGCCAGGAACAAAGCCTCCAGCATCTTCTGGATGATGCGGTGTTCAGTCTGGGTAAATTCCCGTCCTTCGACGCGCGTATGAAATCGTCCGTCCCCCCCGAACAGATTGTCCACCACCAGAAAAATCAGATTGGGATCAAAGACGAAGAGGGCATTTCCCCGCAACGGCTTGGCTTGAACCAGGTTGATATTGGCGGGGACCTGCAGGTTACGAATGAATTCACTGAACTTGAGGACGCGCAATTGCCCTACGGAAACATCCGCCGCACGCCGTACCAGATTGAACAATTCGATTCTGAACAAACGCGTAAAACGTTCATTGATGATCTCCATGGTAGGCATGCGCCCACGCACGATACGTTCCTGCTTTCCCAGATTGTAGAGGCGTGCCTCTTCATGAGATTCCTCCTTTGCCTCGGCAGGCTCCTCCACCCCCTCACCCGTTACACCGCGTAACAGGGAATCGACTTCCTCCTGAGAAAGAAAATCGCTGTTCATGGTCTACTGGATGATGAAATCCGTGAACAAAACGTCCACCACGCCATCCCGGCTCCCCCCATCCTCGTCGGGCTCGGGCAAGAAATCCCTGACCGATACCGGCTTGGGAGGCGCGGTGACCACGGCTTTGGCATCGGCCTGTTGCAAAGCCGCAGCCAACCCTCCTGAATTCCCCAAGGCAGGAGGGGTAACAGGGGCCTGTGCCACGGGAGCCGCAGACGGGGCAAGGTCGGGTGGAGGGGTTTTCTTGAATCCCAGAATCTTGTTGGTCAGATAGAGAATTTCTGCGGCCAGCCGTTTCTTGCCCTGCAGGGTTTGCAATTCCGAAGCCCGTTTACTGGAAAGCAATTCCAGCAGGCGACTGCGGATCTCCGGCATTTCTTTCTTGATTTTTTCTTCCAGTTCCGGATCGTAGGTCTTTAAGGTAACTCCCAATTGCATCACCTGATCTCCCTGCTCCTGGACCAGATTGACCGTGAATCGATCCAGAGGAACGAATAAGGCAGGCGCCGTGGATTCGGACGGTTTTTTCTTGTTTTCCTCCGCATGGGATTTGTTCTTGACCAGAAAAAACCAGGCGGCACCACCGCCGGCTGCCAGCACCACCACAGCCACGAGGATGAGGATCAGAATTTTCTTGGACTTGCGAGGAACTTCCTCTCCCTCAGCGGATGCTTTTTTGTCATCTTTTTTCGTTGACATCTCGTCACTCGTCCCCAAATAAGGTCCCTGTCACGCAAAGGTATCGACCAACCCAACGCCTTGCCGGATCGCTCTGCCCCCTACGCCCGTGGGCACAGAGGATACCTCAAGCGTGCGCTTCGTGGCAGAGAAATTTTCTCGCGCCATCTGCCGCTGTGAGGGAGAACCCCGTGCCCCCTGGTCGCTCACGGTTGCCTGACCGAGCGACAACCCGCTCCCGGCCAACATCTCACGCAAATGAGGCAGTGCATATTGAATGGCCTCGCGCACAGCCGCGTGAGGCGAACTGAAGAAAGCATCAGCCTGTGCCCCTGACACTTGCACCACGACGCTCAGAGGCCCCAGATCCGGGGGATTGAGATGCAACTCGGCGCTTTGCTGGGACTGCCCGACCATCCAGGTCACCTTTTGAGAAAATTCCTGCCCCCAACCCGCTTGCCCCACAGGAACCATCACACTTGAAGAGGGCGTCTCTGCGCCAATGGAGGTACCGCCCGAGGACATCAGGAGGGCATTGAGTTCAGAATGCCCCGGTGCCGTGTGCGCAGAGGGTGAGGACAAGGAAACCGCCGAAGAATCGGTGCCCCCGGGCCCACCAGAAGTCCCCGGGTTGGCGGATGAAATAAAAGCCCCGTTTCCTCCTCCCACCGAAAGCGAAAAATTCGCCTCGTTTCCGGAAGTCGGGGACGTCGCTTCCGCGTTCTTCTGCACCACCGAACCTTGCGGCCCTGCACCACCGCCCTCCGAGGGCGATGACAAGGCTCCCTCAATGGCAGTCCCTGAGGGTGCCGCGGGCGCTTGTTCCGGTTTCGCGGGCGGCATCCATACATGGGAGGGCATCGATGCCGCCACGCCCAATTGCCCTGCCAAAGCACTCTGAAGAGGCTTTTTGGGGGCCGGTTGAGCAGGTGCCGTTCCGCTGGCCGTGGAAATATTCGACCCGGCTACCGTTCCATTGGTAGAAACGTTCGTTCCCGGGTTTGCAGCCGCTGTGGTAGCGGTCATCCCGGCCGCGACGGTGCCACCGACCAGAGAAGGCGGAACAGTGACCGGCGTTTGAGCCTGATGGGATGGCTTCTTTTCCACAGGAGGAGGCGCAGAACCTGTTTGAGCAGTTGATTGCTGACTTCTGGTGACCCCGGAACGGGCGGGGGCCTCTGACCGCGAACCCTGCGCGGAAGGGGGACGGCCCTCGGAGGCCTGGGGAGGATTTGCCTTTGAACCATGAACCGGGACAGGGGTGGCCGACACGCTTTGCGGGCGTTGAGCCGAGGCGCCACTGTCCGACAGATGCTGGGACAAGAGCGCCGTAAAACTTTCTCCTCCGGGCGATTGGTCCGTGGAACGGGCAGTTCTGTTGGCTCCGGAAACTGGCGTGCTACGAACCGCAGGTACGGGTTGCATCATGACACTCCTTTCACTTGGCTTCCGATAACAAATGCGCGATCCTCTGCCCCACCTGCTCGTCCAGGGCTTTTTGTTCGCTTCGGTTCGTCCGTTCCTGTTCTCTGGCGCAATGACGTTCGGATAACACCTCCATGGAGCGCACCTGACGATGTGCCTCCTGAACCATTACCTGCCCCTGACTCACTTCGCCACCCACTTGTGCCACCACGGCCCGCTGCTGCCGGACCGCCTCATCCAGTCGCTCCAGAAAATGCTGGAAATTCATCAAGGTTTCAAAAGCACCGCCCGCCCGCATCACCGCTTGGTAACGTCCTTCGTAGTCTGCGCGAAACCGGATCAACATATCCAGTTTTTTTTGTTCTTCGTGGTGGCGGCGGTTGACCTGACCCAACTTCCGGCTCGCCTGATCGCTCCGTGTCCTGGAGAGCGTCTTCAGGGTTTCCAATGGGAAAGGACGTGTCACGGCGCAACGCTCCCAAACAGGTTAAGAAATTGCTCATTCCCAGACTCCAGGCTTGCCTGCTCCTGAATCCCTTGTACCAGATAATGCTCCATGTCAGGATACCTCTGTATGGCTTCATCCAGCAAGGGATCCGAACCCGGAACGTAAGCCCCCACACTGACCAGATCGCGGTTGCGCTGGAAGTGCGCATACAGTTGCTTGAAACGCTGCACCTGCGTCATCTGCCGCGCAGGAACCAGTTGATTCATCGCCCGACTGATGGAAGCCTCCACGTCGATGGCCGGATAATGGCCCTGTTCCGCCAGACGGCGCGACAACACGATATGCCCGTCAAGAATGGCGCGCGCACTGTCCGCGATCGGGTCCTGTTGGTCATCCCCTTCGGTGAGAACAGTATAAAAGGCAGTGATCGATCCGCCCCCTTCGACTCCATTCCCTGCGCGTTCCACCAACTTGGGCAGGCGGGCAAAGACCGAGGGAGGATAACCCTTGGTAGCCGGCGGCTCTCCAATCGCCAGGGCGATCTCGCGCTGGGCCATGGCATAGCGCGTCAGTGAATCCATGATGAGAAGAACATTCTGTCCCTGATCACGAAAGTATTCCGCGATGGTGGTGGCATAGGCGGCTCCCTGCAGCCGCAGGAGCGGACTGGTATCTGCCGGGGCCGCCACAACCACGGCCCGTGCCATCCCCTCCTCACCCAGAATATCATCGATGAACTCGCGCACCTCGCGCCCCCGTTCCCCGATCAGACCCACCACGATCACTTCAGCCTCGGTAAAACGGGCCATCATGCCCAACAAAACGCTCTTGCCGACGCCGCTGCCCGCAAACAACCCCATGCGCTGACCCCGGCCAACGGTCAACAACGCATTAATGGCGCGCACCCCCACATCCAGAGGGGTGCTGATGGGCGTTCGATCCAGAGGGTTGATGGGACGGCTTTGCAGCGGAGCAGCCTCTCCCTCCCCCAGAGGACCCAATGCGTCCAACGGACGCCCGGCCCCATCCACCACACGCCCCAACAATCTTTCCCCGACGGGCAGGTGACGCACCCGGTCACTGAGACGACGACGGGGAGGGAGGCGTTTACCCAACGGGGTAAACGTGGGCGGAATTTCTGCCGGAACGACGCGCGCTCCGGGAATCAAACCATGGACTTCATTTTCCGGCATGAGAAACAGGCGCTCTCCCGAAAACCCCACCACTTCCGCTTCGATCCGGTGATGGGGCAATTCGATCATGCAGGTGCTCCCCACCGGCAGGCGCAACCCCACCGCTTCCATCACCAGTCCCGTTGCCTTGACCAACTGTCCGCTCACCTGCAAAGGGTTGGCCAGGGTCACGGCATCACGGGCAGCCGCCAAACTTTCACGCCAGCCTTCGCTTCGAT
The DNA here is from genome assembly GCF_027317285.1 of Ferrovum sp. Taxonomy (NCBI): domain Bacteria; kingdom Pseudomonadati; phylum Pseudomonadota; class Betaproteobacteria; order Ferrovales; family Ferrovaceae; genus Ferrovum; species Ferrovum sp. The sequence continues at coordinate 33,722 of NZ_DAHVHV010000014.1, forward strand.
CGGAAAAAGACATCGTCATGATCCGTTTCCTTCCAACCAATCGGATCCCAGACCCAGGGTGGCCACCACACCCTGCCAGCGGTGCGTCAACGAAGCATCGATCTGACTGTGGGCCGTATCCAGCCGGCATCCTCCCCGTTCCAAGGTGGCATCTTCCAGAATCTTCCATCCGCTATGGGACAGATGCTCGCCCAAACTCTCCCGGACCAGGACCGCGTCGGCCGGGTTCAAGGTGAGGTGGGCGGCCTGGTTGAAATGAGGCAACATCTGCAAGGCTTCCCGAATCACCGGCAAAACCAGTTCGGGGCGCACTTGCAGCGCCTGACGAACCATCTGGCGCGCCACCTCGAGGGACAATGCCAGAAGATCTTCCACCACCCGGTGATCCACCTCCTGTCGTTGTTTCGTCAACGAGTCCAGCGTGGCAGTCAGATGGGAAACCACCTCGTTCACTCTGTTTCGGCCCTCCGCGTACCCCTCTTCATAACCGGTCTGGTAGCCCTGGCGATGCCCTTCCTGTTCGGCTTGCTGGTGAATGCGTTCAATTTCTGCAGCCGTGGGCAAAGCCAGCGGGGATGCGACTGTCGCGGACGATGGAGATAAAGCGAGCGCCGAAGGGCTTCCCCCGGCATGCGCCGGATCAAAGTTCGGCAATTCCCAACGCGTGAATACGCCGACGGGCGTCCGGCCTTTTCCGCCAAATTCAGACAAAAGCGTCATCTCCCTTTCCTCCCAGGGCAATCTGCCCTTCATCGGCCATGCGCCGGATGACCTTGATGATCTCCTTCTGCTCGGCTTCCACGTCGCTGACCCGCACCGGTCCCTTGGCATCCAGATCCTCACGCATCATTTCAGCCGCACGCTGCGACATGTTCTTGAAGATTTTTTCACGCAACTCGGGACTGGCGCCCTTGAGCGCCACAATCAACGACTCGGACTGTATCTCACGCAAAATCAACTGGATGCCCCGATCATCGATCTCCATGATATTGTCGAATACGAACATCTCATCGAGAATCTTCTGGGCCAATTCTGGATCATAGGCGCGCATCGCTTCAATCACCGAGGCTTCCGTCGTTCCTCCCACATAGTTGAGAATTTCGGCCGTCGCCTTGGTTCCCCCCTTGATGCGCTTTTTCGTGGTCGCCGACCCCATCAACAACTTGGTCAGTACATCATTGAGTTCACGCAAGGCCAGGGGTTGCACACCATCCAGCGTAGCGATGCGCAGAATCACGTCATTCCGGGTTCGCTCCGTCAGCGCATTCAGGACCCCCGCGCACTGATCCGGTTCGAGGTGCGCCAGAATGGTCGCAATGATCTGCGGATGTTCATTGCTGATCAACTCGGCAATGCTGATGGCATCCATCCATTTCAGGCTTTCGATCCCGCTGGTATCCCCCCCATGCAAAATCCGCTCGATCAATCCGGCAGCCTTGTCATCCCCCAGCGCCTGATTGAGCATTTTCTTGATGTAGTCGGACGAATTACTGCCCACCGATGTTTTTTCTCCTGCCAGTTGGTGGAATTCATCAAACACCGTGCTGATCTGTTCCCTGGTCAAGGACTTCATGGAAGCCATGGCTGTACTGATCTTCTGAACCTCCTTGGGAGACAACTGCTTCAAAACTTCAGCTGCCTCGCTCTCTCCCAAGGCCATGAGAAAAACCGCACATTTGTCGACGCCCTCGTCGCTCATTCCCCGTGCATCCAGTCTCTGAGCACCGAAGCCACGATCGCCGGTTCCTGAACCGCAATCGCGCGCGCCTTGGTCAACCTGGCTTCATGGCGGGAAGTATCGGAAAGCGTCTGCCCATCGGCCCCATACCCCGCACCTTCCAGCGCCTCCTCTCCTTCTCTCCCCTGCTCGAGCACATCCGCGACTGGAGCCACCGGTGCCTTGAGCGCCTGGTTGAAATTACGCAGGGCTGGCCGGATGATTCCCAGCATCAGGTACAGCGCCACCCCAAGGATCACCAGGTATTTCAAGGCGTTCTTGGCCAGAGCCACGCTTTCCGGCTGTTTCCAGAGAGGAATTTCCGATTCTTTTTCCTTCTGGTCGGCAAAGGGACTATTGAGCAGACTGAGCGCGTCGCCACGTTTCGCATCGAAACCCACCGCATCCTTGATCAGCAGGGACATCTGGTTTTTTTCTGCCTCACTGAAGGGCCGCACACTCACTTTCCCGGCACTGTCCGTGACCCGATGATTGTTGAGGATGACCGCGACGGACAAACGCCGGACCATCCCCACGGGCAGACGGGTATGGCTGATGGTCCGATCGACGTCATAGTTGGTGGTCATTTCCTTGTGCGTATTTTCAGAATTCTGAACGGCTGTCCCATTGGCCGGTCCAGAAGGCGGTTGGCCCAATTTCACACCGGGCGCCGTGGGATTGGCCCCAGCCACGGGATTGGCCGGATTGGGCGCGGCATTGGGTGCCGTCAGCGGCGCCGATGCCGGAACGGGAGGCTGGTTGGTCAGGGCACCGGGAACCCCCCCCACAACAGGCGCATTGACACTGCTGGATTCCGTGGTTTGCTGGCTGACCACGGCTGCCTGATTGGGGGGTTGATTGGGTTTGTAGGCCTCGGTGGTTTGTTCCGACTGGGTAAAATCCACCTCGGCAGTCACCTGAGCATGCACGTTGGCCAACCCCACCAGTGGCGACAGAATATCCTCGATACGCTTGATATCGTCCTGTTCGATCTGATGCACATACTTCAACTGCTCCGCATCCAGAGCCGAGTTTTCTCCGGAAGGAGGAGCACTCAACAGATTGCCGCTTTGATCCACCACCGTCACATTGTGCGGAGTCAGTTTGGGGACACTGCTGGAGACCAGATGGACGATGGCATTCACCTGCCCGGGATCCAGTACCCTGCCCGGATATAACGCCAGGACGACAGATGCCGTCGGAAGTTCCTGCTCGCGCACGAACACCGTAGGCTTGGGAATGGCCAGATGTATGCGCGCCGCCTGTACCGCCGAAAGTGTTTGCACCGAACGGGCCAACTCCCCTTCCAGGGCACGCTTGTAATTGACCTGCTCCAGAAATTCGCTGGTTCCGAATTTTTCGTTCTCCATCAGTTCGAAGCCAACGGTACCACCCTTGGGCAAGCCTTGACCCGCCAGGTGCAACCTCACTTCGTGAACCTGATCGGCCGGAACCATCAAAACCCCGCCGCCCTCGGCAAACTTGTAGGGCACATTCATCTGTTGCAGTGAATCGATGATGGCCCCCCCGTCCCGATCCGAGAGGTTGCTGTAGAGAACCCGGTAGTCTGGCGTCGCCCCCCACAACCACAAGCCCGTGACCAAAGCCACCAGGGCCGCGAGAGCCACCCCCAGACCCATTTTCTGGCCCGCCGTCAAACGCCCCCACGCTTGATTGAGAAGCGAGGGAGGCGGCGCGTTTTCTACCAGTTCAGCCATGGCGGTCTAAAGAAATACGGAGTGGTCAACCCCTTCATTATGCGTTCTTTCCATCCCCTCCGTCCGTCAAACAGAAACGGAAACCTCGAGGTAATTCACCGATCAAACCCACGGAGACAAACCTACACTCTGGGCATGAGGATGGAGGAGTCCAGATCATGAATGTTTCGGCGGTTGACAGCCTGTTGGCGCAGATGCAGGCGGCGGCCACAACGGCCCAGGGGGGACGCTCGCCCACCCGTTCAGGTCCCTCCACCGCCCCGGATTTTGCCACCCTGCTCAAAAATTCCGTGGATCAGATCGCCCAATCCCAATCCCAGGCGGACTCTCTGACCCAGAAATTCACCTCAGGAAGTTCCGACGTCAGCCTGAGCGACGCCATGATGGCTCTGCAAAAAGCCACCATCACCCTTCAAACCGGCATCCAGATCCGCAACAAGGTCGTCACGGCTTATACGGATATCATGAACATGCAGGTCTGATCAGGGCAGTTGTTCTCGCTGGCGACGGGTAATATACCGTTGCAATTGCATAGCCATGCGGGAGGACAGGGTGATGAAACGACACCCGAACACGGTCAACTCCTCACCGGAGGGCATGCGTGTCAGCGCAGAGTGACGCACCTGAATATCAAACACGATCTCGCTGCCATCTTCAAGAATCAAACGACAGTCCTGAACCTGGTCGCCCGGTTTGAGCGGGGAATTCTCCGCTCTCTCACTGTACAAAGCCACCCCCCCTTCGCTGATATCGCGCACGGCAAAACGCAGAGGTTCCTGTCCAACCTGCGCTTCCACCTGACATTTCAGCAACCCCGGAGGAAGATACAGCCGAAAAAAATCCCTTCGCTGAAGCCTGGTCAGATACTCGGGAAAGGGCACATAAAATTGGTTCGAATCGTCTCGTCGCTGCAGTTCAAGTTGTTTCACCGGAAACTGGATCTTGGCCTGCAAGTGTGCGCTCACAAAAAATTTTCCCGGACTCGCCTCGATGCGCTGATTGACCTCGGCATCGCGCGTCGCATCGAGCCAGAATCCGCCCGCCTCCAAATCCAGAATGACCGTGACGATCACCCCCCCGGCCTGGGCTCCGTAGTACAAAGCCACCCTTTCTCCGTGCCGGGCAATGTCGCGCAGGATTCCGCGCACGGCCATGGGCGCATCGATTCGAAAGGCGTGTTCCTCATCCGGCGTAAAAGATTCTATGGTCAGGGCAACATCAGGATTGATCATACCAACGGGTTCTCGCTGTAAATGGATTGCTTACCTTCCAGACGATACAACCAAGCCAGCAATTCGGCAACTGCCAAATAGAGTTGGGGGGGAATATGACGATCCAATTCCACCTGCATGAGCAGACCCACCAACTCTGCCGACTCGTGTACGAAGACGCCATGCTCCCGAGCCTTTTCGATGATGGCTTGAGCCAGCAGTCCTCTCCCCTTGGCCACTACCTTGGGTGCGCTGCCGTCTTGATCCAGATAGGCCAAAGCCACGGCCATCTGCGGTAGGTTTGTACTCACTCTTCTCCCTCCGTCGGAGGGACAGAGGTCACGACGGATAAATTTGTGACCTCAAGTCCACGGGACTGCAGGGATTCCACCAGATCCGGCCCATGTTGTGTCAAGGTGGCACGGGTCGAAGCGGAGAGGGTCCCCAAACGCACCTTCACGCCTCGGGAGTCCAGGGTCAGATGGGCGGTGACGGCACCCAGCACCGGCAACCCCAGATGCACTTCCGTGTGCCAGGTCGAGGTCGTCTGATCCTGCGCCGAGTGAGAGGAAGACTCCGGCCAGATCTGCCATTTCAGGGCCTGTTGGGGTGTCAGCATTCCCTGCCAAAGCACACGCCCCGATTCCAGAACGCCCAACTGTTGCTGGACCAGCGTCTGCAGGTGCGCCGGTACCCCGGGCGCGACCACAGGGGAAAGGATCGCGCCCGCAGTATCTGTTCCGCTCACCGACCCGGCGTTGCCCGGCAAGGGCTGGACCAGTGCCTGCCGAGAGGCTGGCGTCCCTGCCGCAAGTTCGGAGGAAGGGACCGCTCCTGCAACGCCATTTCCGCTCATCGGCCCGGAATGGCCCGACAGAAGCATAGCCTGGGGCTGGTTCTGGGGCTCGGCGCGCAACTGCGCGGTACTTTGTTGCCCACTCACCCATTGTCCCTGATGGGATTCGTAAAACAAACCACTGGCGGTCAGGGCCTGCTGAAGCGACTGGGCCAATGCCACGGGATCCAGAGTCCCGGAAGATGCGACCAGAGGGGCACGGGACAAGGGGCCTTGAACCTGGGACTGTGGTGTCTGCATCAAGTCGGACAACATGCGCGCGGTGGTTCCCAGTTGTGCGGTGGTTCCCGCCTCCGGCGTCGAGGAAGCATTCACCACCCCAAAAGTCAGGCGGGGTTGCAAGGTCAATACCTGAAGGGTGATGCCCGCACCCGCCGGCAAAGGCATCGGCAAAGGCAACTGGATCACTTGCGTGTTCACGCGCACCGTATAAAGACCGGACGAGATCTCCGCCAGAACCGTCCCCTGAACCTGCTGCCCCAATTGCAACGTGCTGGCCAGCGAAGGCGATGGCGCAGAAGACGCAGGAGGGGCTCCCGAAGGCAACGGATCACGGTTCAGCGCATAGGCCTGCAGCGCGCTCAGGAGGTCGGCGGGCAGCATGGTTCCAACTCATCCCCCCTCAACGGGAAGGCGTATAGGCTTGACGCACCTTTTTTTCCTGGCGCGTATTGCGCAAGGCCCATTGCAACTTTTCCATCCACGGCTGGGTATTCTGGCGAATACTGGCATCGTCCGCCAGGATCTTGAGGATCAGAGTTTTTTTGCGCTCGCGTGCAGAAGATTCAGCCAGCGCACTCTGGGCATCGACCTGACGCATGATCTGCACCCGTTCCTGACATTGCTTTTCCAGCGCCACCAGTTGGTCCCACTGACCGGAGGCCGCAGCCTCGCGCATCAGTCCCATCAACGAAGACAGGGCCTCATAGTTCTGAATGGCGGCTGGGAAGGCGAGACTCATGGGGGCATTATACCTGTTTTAGATTTGTTGATAGGCATTCAGGGCCTGGCGCACGCCCGGGGACACCCCTTCGTTCCCCCGGACATTCAGGGCCACGACATTCTCCCGAACCGCAGGGGAGGATTGAGAGACTGTCCCGCTTTCGCCCGGACGAATGGCTTCCCAGCCTCCCCGCAATTCGATCAGAAGTTTGGATATCTCATCCAGCAGGGCCACATCATTCCTCAGATTGGCTTCGAGCAGACGAGCACTCATATAGGCATACAATGCGCTCAGATTTTGCACCAGTTCCCCCCCCACCGACAGGTTCAAACTGGCCATCAACCCATCTTCGATGATGGAAATGGCCTGGGAAATGGATTTCCCTTTGGCGGCAATCTCATTGTTCAACAAATGATTGCGGGCCGCCGCAATGGAAAGCAGAGCGCCTTGATAGAGCAACAGAACGAGTTTATGCGCATCTGCCGAATGGACACTGGAATCGATCCCCACTTCTTCATACTTATTGAGTTTCGACAACATACTCATGCTGATTTCTCCTAACGAAGTTGGGCCAACTGGGTGGACAGATAACTACTGGTTTGGCTCATGGTGCCGAGCATGACATTCAAGGCAGTATATTGGGCGGTCAAGGACTGTTGAATACTGGTCAAACGGCTTTGCCAGTTGGTGATCTGGCTTCCGATATTGCTGATGCTGCTGTTGAGTCCACTGATCTCGGCGGCAATCGGTCCGCTGATGGGATCCAGCAAGGAAGTTGCGAGGTTGCTCAGACTGACCGCATAGCCCTGCGAGAATGAAACCGTCCCGCGACTGCCCGCACTGCCCCCATTGATGGTCAGGGATAATCCCGAACTGTTCCCCGACGTGGAGGTCAACAACTGGCCCGATCCCGTCGCCGCCGCCCCATTGATACTGCCCGCCACATCCAGCCCGTTGGTCTGGACCGGCGCACTGCCCAATAGCCCGGAACTTCCGTTTCCGCCAGTCACCGCCACGGAAGAGGCAGATCCATAGACATTGCTGGTCAGATTCAGATAGCCGCTGGCATTGACGGTGGCATCCACGAATACCCCGGCCGCAGACAGAGTCGAATTGCTATTGATGGAAGACTGTAACTGAGTGGCCAGGGCGCTGGCGCTGCTATAAGTTCCAGCCGGAAGAGTCACCGCCACCGAGTTCAAATTGATCGTGTCGTTGGACCCCGCCGTGATGGCCAGATTCGGCGCCGCCGAACCGGTCAATTGCCCCTGGGTGGCCACCTGGGTAACATTGACGGCGTAGGTCCCGGGCTGGGTACTGGGCGTGGACCCCGAAAATTGCACCAGACTGTCGGTGGCCTTGCCCACCGTGCCAAACAAACTGGCGATGTCCGAAGGTTGCGTGGCAATGGCCGTATTCAACTGATTGCTGTTTACCGTCATGGACCCGTCTTGCTGAAAGGTCACGCCGATTTCTGCCAGGGTTGAATAAACCGATGTGGTGCCCGAGATGGGGG
>NZ_DAHVHV010000150.1:0-616 GCF_027317285.1 Ferrovum sp.
TGTCTTCCACGATATCACCGAGTCGAAGGCGCTGTCTTTGAAGACCTCCCACCAGTCCCTTCACGATTTTCTCACCGATCTGCCCAATCGGTCTTTGTTGTCCGAACGGGCCGCTCAGGTGATGGAAATGGCCAATCGCCATCACAAGCAGTTTGCCATTTTGTTTCTGGACCTGGATCACTTTAAGCATATCAATGATTCGCTTGGACATCAGATCGGTGATCTTCTGCTGGTGGCAGTGGGCAAGCGTCTTGTCTCGTGCGTCCGGCAAACGGACACTGTCTGTCGACAGGGTGGTGACGAGTTCGTCATTCTGTTATCGGAAATCCGGCGACTCGAAGATGCGTCCAATATTTCGGAAAAACTGCTTCTCGCATTTGGAATCCCGTTCGTTATCGATAATCAGGAGCTTCACATTACCCTCAGTATCGGAATCAGCATCTATCCGGATGATGCGGGGGAGGTTGAAGCGGTCATCCAGAATGCCGATACCGCGATGTATCAGGCCAAGACAAACGGACGGAACAACTACCAGTTTTTCAGGGCTGAGATGAATGTCCGGGCGGTCCATCATCTGGGTGTTGAAAACAGTCTGAGAAGAGCCCTTAAAAGTCAG
>NZ_DAHVHV010000151.1:0-611 GCF_027317285.1 Ferrovum sp.
CACAATAGGCGAACGCTGATGGGCAGTCCCTTGGGGTCGCGCAAATTGTCCTGCACCAAGCGGAAAGCCCGAAGGTAGTTGGTGACTTCCTCGACGTCTTCCGTGTTGCTGACGACAAAGCCAGCCTCCTCATCGAAGAGGTCGGTAAGTGTGGCCTGGGTGCCTTCGATCTGAGAGGTGAGCAGTGCCTCCTTGCGGATTGCGCTGTAGAGCAGCCAGTCCACCGACGGCACCAGTCCGGATACACCGGACAGTCGGGCCAGCACCAGTTCTGCTGCGCGATTGGCCTCGACGAACGACTCCGGTGCCAGCGGAGGATTGCCCGGCGGCAGCGAATTCGGCACGAAGGCCTGGACGGCCTCGCCCAATGTAGTGGAGGTGATGCAAGTTCCAGTGGTGCGTATCAAATTAAAGAGCCCTTGAATTTACTTCGATCACATTAAAGCATACTTTAATATCCCGATCAATATTAAAGATATCTTTGCTGTTACCCACCTCTCACCCGTTTCAGCGACTCAATGATCTGGCTATCCATAAATTTCGACTGCTTCATGTAGAACCTCCTCATATCGAGAAAATTCTACTTCTATTCCCAACTTTTTACAGGGGGG
>NZ_DAHVHV010000152.1:0-611 GCF_027317285.1 Ferrovum sp.
ACCTGACCGGCCGGTTCTGGCCGATAGTAGCCCTTCCCAAGCTGCCTAGCCTGTGAAGGTCCGCTCCCGCTGCCTTGCTGTTACTCATAGCTGCAGGGCGAATGACGGCAACAGGTCGAAAGCGGCGGCAGGCCATGATTCCATAAACGGGGGTGTAAGAATTTTTGCGTAAATGATCATTTGGCAGGATACCGCCGTCCTGCGCAATTATGATATTTCATAACCATTTGATTTAATTGGTCGGGGCGAGAGGATTTGAACCTCCGACCACCTGAACCCCATTCAGGTGCGCTACCAGGCTGCGCTACGCCCCGCGAAGCCGGTAATATACTGTTGAAACCTGACTCTGGTCAATGCCCATGACGGCACAAATTCAGTAGTGCCGACAACTCTGCACGTAAATATTGTAGACGACCATCACCCACCACCCTGATCTGACCTGGGGAATCGGCCACTTCCAGCTCTAACCGCGTCTGTTCTTCTAAATGTTCCTGGCGTGCCGCATGCGTTAAGACCTGCATCCGCTCGCGGGCACCATGAATGGTATATCCCTCACCATAGAGCAGCAGACGAATCTGTCGGGCCAGCAGCAAATCATGACTTTGATAGTA
>NZ_DAHVHV010000153.1:0-607 GCF_027317285.1 Ferrovum sp.
CTTTCGGGGTGAGGATGAATTATGATGCTCAATCAACTTGTCGAGGGGATTCTCCGCGATAGCGGCTTCGTTCAACACAAATCATAAGACAAGGATTGTGGAAAGCTGCTGTTGTAACTTACGCTAGATGCTTTGTCAGCTCGAATGATGGTCGCAGTCGATTGGAAAGCGATGTTTTCAATGACGTGACTACAGATTTAAAAAACATGCATGAGCGGATTATTAACTTAAGGCATAAGCGATACGCTCACTCTACTGGTCAATCACCCTTCAATTTTCCACAGGGAACCGATTTCAAAGTTGAGGAGTGGGCAGCACTTCATGTGGCATTAAACCCAAATGAGTTGAAGAGAGAAATAGTAGAGTTTTATTACCATGTCATTACTATTGACTACTCAAGTCGTAAGGAAGACGTGTCTAAATTCATAAAACTAATCACGTATACAATAGAATCGGTTAGAAAAAAAATCGTTAAATGTGAGAATGCTCTTCTCGATGAGCTTGAAAGCAAATATGAAATTAACTTTCTTTATCCTGAATCCGTGTTCGTTATAGAAAATCCTCACCCGAGACCGAATCGACATGAATTTGACCGGCCAGTCTTTCA
>NZ_DAHVHV010000154.1:0-602 GCF_027317285.1 Ferrovum sp.
TCTCACGGCATCGATGCGGGCCGTGCAGGTCATGCCTTCTCCCAGCCGGTCTATCCAGAGGTTACCATCCGGATTGAGCATGATTTCCACCACATGCGGATCATCCAGGGGGCCCAGAATTTCCGGTCCAAGCGCTCGACGCAATGCTTCTTTCTGGCGAATTCTGGTTTGGCTTGCTTCCATTGAGAATGCTCCGTATCTGGCCAGTGGCCTCATATACGGGCTCTGCAGGGAGGGAATCTGCTTATAGTTGAGGTTGATGGTGTCTGCGGCAAAATTGGGCCATAATGCAACTTTTACCGGTCATGAAACCATGCTCACTACTTTCTGGTGTCAGTTCTATGGAACCAAAACGAATGGATACTTTGTGCCATCGGCTGCCGTTCATACATAGTCTCTATTTGTGGCAGCCGTTGACCTCAATACAGTGATGCCTCTACGCTTACCAACATCTTGCTGGTGAGAGTCTGTATATTTTCATCCATAATCTCGGCTAGTCTACCCTGATTGATTCAGGCGAGGGAGTCCCAGAGAATATTTCAAAAAAGGGGGGGAATGTGGCAGCAATTTCTGTAAGTCTCATCAATATGAAAGGCGGAGTC
>NZ_DAHVHV010000155.1:0-589 GCF_027317285.1 Ferrovum sp.
GGAATACCTGTCCTGGAACGGCATTGACTGGTTGATGGGAGAAACTTATGCCCCGGTAACCTTGGAAGGAGAACTGGTATTGGCGTCGAACGAGAAAACCATTTGGAAAGACAGCGAGTTCATCACGGACAACAGCGACGAACTGGACAAGATGCCAAAGGAACAAAAAAAGAAAAAAGATGTTCAGTTGCAAGCCAGTCTGCACAAAGCCGAAAGCGAACTGGCGTTGTCTCTCAATGCTTATTTGGACCACGAGATTTTGCTGGGTGGAGTACCTGGGCTCTAATGACGGTATAATATACACACAAAATACTTGACTTCTCTATTATGTGTGTATATAATTGGACACATATAATCAACCAGGAGAAGATCGTGAAAAAATACCATACCGAGAAACGCATCCTCCCCGCAATAAACTCACTCTTGGCTCACCGCGCCGAACAAGCGGTTTTTGCAGTCGTCAATGCTGACGGCGAAGTGTCGTGGCAATGCGTAACGGAAGAATCTGCCAATCTTCGGTGTGCGGCGCTGAATTTTGATCTTGCGAGAGGGGGCCGTGCGGCAGAATTTCTGGTCGATGCGTTTCTTG
>NZ_DAHVHV010000156.1:0-579 GCF_027317285.1 Ferrovum sp.
GCGCAATAGGATGCAGTATGCAGATAAATCAGTTCACAATCTTCTGTAAGCGCCTGAAAACCATGCGCAAACCCAACCGGGATGAGCAGACTCCTGCGATTTTCAGCCGACAGGACTTCGCCATGCCAATGTAAAAAAGTAGGCGAATCACGCCTGAGATCGACTGCCACATCCAGAATTTCACCTTTCAGACAACTGACCAGCTTGGATTCGGCATGGGGCGGGTACTGAAAATGCAAACCCCGTACCGCACCTTTTTTGCGCGTAAGTGTGTGGTTTATCTGGTCAACGGACTTATCAATTCCAGCCTGCCGAAATTCCTCAGAACAATAAAATCGCGACAAAAAACCGCGATCGTCCTCTACAGCCCTGCGCTGCACCAACATTAACCCGCCCAACGGGGTGACAACAAAATCAAAGCGTGACATAAGTATTATTCGTTTTGTCCTGATTATGTCTCTATCTCAGTGCGCGCCATCAGTTTCTTTCCAGAACAAGGAGTTGCACACATGAGCGCCACGGCAAGTCTTGGCACCATCGCTGCCAATTCGAATCTTCGATTGAATCGATACTGCGACT
>NZ_DAHVHV010000157.1:0-577 GCF_027317285.1 Ferrovum sp.
CAGCGCGAAGAAGGGGAATGCGCGGACAAGTGTTCAGGAAGATCTCACTTTCGCTTTCCACAAACGGCACCAAATAGGCATAACCGCGAATACGAACCACAAGAAGACGTTGATTCGGATACTGGTCTTTATTCGGGTGATCCCGAATATCAAGCAGGCCACCATGCGCCATGGCTGATAGAACTTCTTCAAAGGAAACACCTCGTTCTGCCTTGAGAAGAATGTTTTTCCCTGTATTCCAGTTCACGGATTTCATGCTGTTCATGATATACCTGTGTGCTTTATGGCATCAAGCCTGAAAAACGCCGACCCCAGGAAAAGCATACGATTTGGGTCGTCAACTGCTCGCCGATCAACGATGCCAGGATGTCGGTAAAAGCCGGTTCAGCAACGGGTCAGACGAAGCCGCTCGCGCGGAGAAATGATACCCATCAATAGTTAACCGAAACACTCAAACCGTTTGAGGGGCGGTAGAATGTCCCCATGTCGGCCCACTCTCCCCCTCCTCCCTCTCCCACGTACAACGCCAATCAGCAATTGCTGAGATATTTGGGGTTGGCAGTCGTCGTGGGGATAT
>NZ_DAHVHV010000158.1:0-575 GCF_027317285.1 Ferrovum sp.
AGGTGTTGATCGCAATAGCCTGGATTGCTTACCAATTGACGGCAGTTTGGGTAACGGCAAGGAGTCGGTGCGCGCTGTGCCATGAGTTCTCAAAAAGATTGAAGAAATGATGCTGTTTGTGCTTGGCTTTGATGTGGAACAGAGCGTAAATGTCATCACCGTCAATTAATCAACACAGGAAGCCACGAAAATGAAAACCCAACCCGATGCCCTTGCTACCTACATCACTAAATCCGCTGCAATCCAAACCAGGATTCAGAAACTCCAGCAACTGGCAGCCGATCATTTTGGCAACGACCCCGATGCCATCCATTGGGGTCATGTGGGCGACCTGGATCGGGTGCAAACACTTTTAGACGAACTGCTCGCCATGTTTGGCAGCAACGAATAACCGATAACTCTTACAGGAGATCATCATGAAAACAGAACTCACCCCCGCTCAACATGCCATCCTGGCTCATGCCATTCACAACACCGATGGCAAGATCGCCTGGTTTCCGGACAACATCAAGGGCGGAGCGCGCAAAAAGGTGCTTGAAGGATTGTTCAACCGCGCCCTCATCACTCCGCTGGGC
>NZ_DAHVHV010000159.1:0-575 GCF_027317285.1 Ferrovum sp.
GAAATGCGGTCGCTTCAAGCCCACTAAGTTGGTAGGACTGATCAGTAGTGTCCGGTTAACTTAGAAACATCCGAGCCAAGGTTGAGTACTGGCGCGGGTTGCAGGGCAATTTATTTTGGTGCCGATTTGAAATCAGTTTACGCACATTCCGGTTCGAGTAACTTCCAGAGATTGAACCCTCTGGAGGTGAGCCATGAACTTGGGCAAGACGCTGTTCGCGCAAATTATGGAGTTCGTGCCGTGGACCAGCTTTGCGCGCATCGTAGATCGTTATGGTGGCGATTCCAGAGTGCGCAGTCTGAGTTGCCCCGAGCAGTTTCGCGCCATGGCCTTCGCGCAATTGACTTACCGCGAGAGCCTGCGCGACATCGAAACCTGTTTGCTGGCGAATCAATCGAAGCTGTACAGCATGGGCTTTCGTTCGCCGATCAGACGTTCGACACTGGCCGATGCCAACGAAGGGCGCGACTGGCACATCTGGGCGGACTTGGCCGCCTTGCTCATCCGGCGTGCGCGCAAGCTGTACTGCAACGACAGCTTCGGCATCGATCTGGACAACACCGTTTACGCCTTGG